>CANBWK010000024.1 GCA_947373105.1 Comamonadaceae bacterium
GTCACAGTCGAAGCCATTGATACCGATGGCCGGTTTCTGGGCGGCATCATTTTGCCGGGTCACGGCATCATGTTGCGCGCCCTCGAATCTGGAACGGCGGGCTTGCATGTGCCCACAGGAGATGTGCGCGAGTTCCCCACGAATACCAGTGATGCCTTGACCAGTGGCGGCACGTTTGCCATTGCGGGGGCATGTGAGCGCATGGTGACGCATTTGCGCAACCGAACAGGTCAAGAGCCCATGTGCTTCATGACGGGCGGCGCAGGCTGGAAAATGGCGCCCAGCATGCAGATTCATTTTGATTTGGTCGAGAGTTTGATTTTTGATGGTCTATTGACCATGGCCATGCACCGTTTCGGCGGAGGGGCTTGAAACCTGCCGGAGGGCTTTATTGGTAGGCAGCAGTCAATTGTTGCAAGTGGGCTTGTTGTGAGTCATCCACCAAATAGGGCGTGAGCAGCGACAGTACATGGCGCGCACCACGCGCAAGGGCCAAACCGGCACTTTGTGCCTCCATGGCATGGCGTGGGTCTCGAACGTATTCATAACTGAGCCAATAGGTCACCACGACCGCCATGCTGGCCGATAAAGTTTCAATGGTTTGCGCATTCATTTTCAAACGCTCAGCGTGAACCATCGATTCGAGAAGCTGGCGCAGTGCCGCCGTTTTGCGTTCGAGAATAGTTTTGAAATGGGTTTCCAGGTGGCGATTGCGTGACAGTAAATCGTTCAGGTCGCGGTAGAGAAAGCGGTAATCCCAAATCAACTCAAACAGCGAATGCAGAAAGAACCAGGCATCCTCGACATCTTGTACATCGCCACTGGCCTCCATCAATGTCAGGACGGCTGATTCATAGCGGTCGAACAAATGGCTGATCAGCTTGTCTTTGGCCGGGAAGTGGTAATAAAGATTGCCCGGGCTGATGTTCAGCTCAGAAGAGATCAGGGTGGTCGATACATTGGGCTCGCCAAACCGATTGAAAAGATCCAGTGATACCGTCGCTATGCGCTCAGCGGTGCGGCGGGGGGCTTTTTTGACCATGAGCGGAGTCGTCTCAGAGGGGCTTCTTTGTGGCGGGCCGTTTCACGGCCTTGGCTGGCGCTTTCGCAGTCTGTGCCAGTTTGGCTTCAAGATCGGCAACCCGTTGAGTCAAGGCCTCGACATCGGTCATTGAGGGGATGCCCAAGCGAGTCAGTGCCCGCGCAACCCGGTCTTCAAACATATGCTCTAGCCGATCTATGCGTCCGCTGGCTTGATGGCCGAAATCTTTGGCCAAATGGGTCAGCTGTTCTGTCGCTTCGCTGATTTTTTCCTGCGCAGCCCATTGGGTTTTGCGTTGAAACGCAAGGCCATCGGCAATCAAGCCCTCAAAGGCCTTGGTGCCTTGCGATTGTGCTTTGGCCATCGCGCCCAATCCGGCCAGCCAAATATGCTGGGAGGACTCTTCGGTTGGCTCAGCAGGCTTGGCGGAGGCGCTTGGCCTGTCAGGGGGACTTGTTTTTTTGGGCATAGTGAATTCCTTGCAATGCGATTTCACACTGTAACCGCAGAGTTGTCGCCAGGGAAAGAGCAAGTGCTTCTAAAATCGATGCCTGTAGCACTTGAACGTGTTTGAAAGCCCTGCAGTTCGCATGGTGCTAAATCAATCTGTTTGCCCTATGACTATTCTTGTGACCGGCGGTGCCGGCTTTATCGGTGCCAACTTTGTGCTGGACTGGCTTGCCGCCTCGTCAGAAACTGTTGTGAACCTCGACAAACTGACCTATGCCGGTAACCTGGAAACGCTGACCAGCCTGCAAAACAATGCCAACCACGTGTTTGTGCGGGGGGATATTGGTGACCTGGCCTTGGTCGAAAGCCTGTTGCAAACGCACCAACCCCGCGCGGTGGTCAATTTTGCCGCCGAAAGCCATGTGGACCGCTCGATTCACGGGCCAGGAGAGTTCATTGAAACCAACATCATGGGCACGTTTCGTTTGCTCGAAGCGGTGCGGGGATATTGGAGTGGGTTGCCTCAAGAAGAGATGCATCCTCGGGTCAAGCCCGAGAATGACAAGCATCTCACGCAGTCCTCTTTCCGCTTCCTTCACGTCTCCACCGACGAGGTCTATGGCTCCCTCAGCAAGGATGATCCGGCCTTTGCAGAAACCCATCGGTATGAGCCCAATAGCCCCTATTCGGCCAGCAAAGCCGCTTCAGACCATTTGGTGCGGGCTTGGCACCACACCTATGGTCTACCGGTGTTGACCACCAATTGCAGCAACAACTACGGCCCCTACCACTTCCCGGAAAAGCTCATCCCCCTGATGATCGTCAATGCCTTGGCGGGCAAACCCCTGCCGGTGTATGGCGATGGTATGCAGGTGCGCGACTGGTTGTACGTCAAAGACCATTGCAGCGCCATTCGCCGCGTGCTTGAAGCTGGCCGATTGGGCGAGACCTACAACGTGGGCGGGTGGAACGAAAAGCCCAACATTGAGATCGTGCAGACCGTTTGCAAGTTGCTTGACGCGCTGCGGCCCAAGGCGGACGGCACGCACTACAGCAGCCAGATCACCTATGTGACCGACCGCCCGGGCCATGACAGGCGCTATGCGATTGATGCGCGCAAGCTTGAGCAAGAACTGGGCTGGAAGCCGGCCGAAACCTTCGAGAGCGGCATCCGCAAAACGGTCGAATGGTATTTGGCCAATCCGCAGTGGGTGAGCAATGTTCAAAGCGGCGCTTACCGCGACTGGGTACAAAAGCAATACGCTGGCGCAGATCGCAAGCCATGAAAATTCTGTTGCTCGGCAAGAATGGCCAAGTGGGATGGGAGTTGCAGCGCAGCCTGGCCCCTCTGGGCGAAGTGCTGGCACTGGACCGTCACAGCACACGGGCCTGTGGTGACTTGTCCCGGCCTCATGAACTGATGCAAACCGCGCTCAATTACCGACCTGACGTGATTGTCAATGCCGCCGCACACACTGCGGTTGATCAGGCTGAGGGTGAGCCTGAACTGGCCAGGTTGCTGAACGCCACGGCGCCTGCCGCCTTGGCAGAGGCTGCGCAACAGTTGGGCGCATTGCTCGTGCATTACTCGACTGATTACGTCTTCAATGGGGAAGGTCAAGTACCTTGGCAAGAGTCCGATGTCACCGCGCCTTTGAATGTGTATGGCCAAACCAAACGGGAAGGTGAGTTGGCCATTGTGAACAGTGGATGCCAACACTTGATTTTCCGCACCAGTTGGGTTTATGCCAGCAAGGGTGCCAACTTTGCCAAAACCATGCTGCGTCTGGCACGAGAGCGTGAACGCCTGACGGTCATTGACGATCAGTTTGGCGCCCCGACAGGTGCAGATCTGATTGCTGATGTCACGGCTCAAGCGATCCGGCATGTGTGTGCCTTGCCAGTGCAATCGGTACATTCGGGCATTTTTCATTTGGTGGCGGCGGGTCAAACCAGCTGGCATGGTTACGCCAGCCATGTGATCGAGATCGCCAAGCGCTTAAGGCCTGAGTCTGAATGGCGGGTTCAAGAAGTGGCGCCAGTCCCCAGCAGCGCCTTTGTGACGGCTGCCCAAAGGCCGCACAATTCGCGCCTGGCCACTGCGCGGCTGGAAGCGACCTTCGGATTGCGCTTGCCGGCATGGCAAGATGGCGTGGAGCGCATGCTGGCTGAAATTTTGTCCCCCTCTTAAGGCTATTGAGACGTACCTCACCATGACCGATACCCCTAACGCAATCATCAATCCGCAAATCAAGGCCGAAATACTGGCGCAAGCTTTGCCCTATATTCGCAAATTTCAGGGCAAAACACTGGTCATTAAATACGGTGGGAATGCCATGACCGAACCCGCCTTGCAGCAAGCCTTTGCCGAAGATGTGGTTCTGCTCAAACTGGTGGGCATGAACCCGGTGGTGGTGCATGGAGGTGGGCCGCAAATCGAAAATGCCTTAACTCGCTTGGGTAAGAAAGGCGAGTTCATTCAAGGCATGCGCGTCACCGATGCCGAGACCATGGAGGTGGTGGAATGGGTGCTTGGCGGCGAAGTGCAGCAGGACATTGTGGGCATGATCAACCGCGCAGGCGGCAAAGCCGTGGGCCTGACAGGTCGTGACGGCGGTCTGATTCGGGCCCAAAAGCTCCGTATGGTGGACGCGAAAGACCCCAGCAAAGAGTATGACGTGGGGCAAGTCGGCGACATCGTGTCCATCGACCCCAGCGTGCTCAAAGCCTTGCAAGACGATGCCTTTATTCCGGTGGTCAGCCCCATTGGGTTTGGCGAAAACAACGAGAGTTACAACATCAATGCCGATGTGGTGGCGGCCAAACTGGCCACGGTGTTGCAAGCCGAAAAATTGTTGATGCTGACCAATATACGTGGCGTGCTGGACAAAGAAGGGCAGCTGCTCACCGAGTTGACGCCGAATCGGATTGACGAGTTGTGTGCCGATGGCACGATCAGTGGCGGCATGATTCCGAAGATTGCTGGCGCACTGGATGCGGCCAAGAGCGGGGTCAACGCGGTACACATCATTGACGGACGCGTGCCGCATGCCATGCTGCTTGAAATTTTGACCGACCAAGCCTTTGGCACCATGATTCGCAGTCGTTGAAGAAACCCTGCCATGTCTGACACCCACCTGCCTTCCGAAGTACCAGATCCGAACGAGCCCGCTGCGCGCAAGCGACCGCGCCCCGGGGAGCGGCGTGTACAGATCTTGCAAACTTTGGCCGCCATGTTGGAGCAGCCTGGTGGAGAACGCGTGACGACAGCCGCTTTGTCTGCTCGATTGGGCGTCAGCGAAGCGGCGTTGTACCGGCACTTTGCCAGCAAAGCCCAAATGTTTGAAGGCTTGATTGACTTTATTGAGCACTCGCTGATGGCCCTGATCCGGCAAGTGCAAGAGCGTGAGCCCGTGGGCGTCACCCAAGCTGCTCGAATGGTGACGATGGTGCTGCAATTTGCCGAAAAGAACCCCGGCATGACCCGCGTGATGACGGGTGAAGCGCTGGTGCTCGAGAACGGGCGCTTACAAGAACGCGTGAACTTATTGTTTGACAAAGTTGAAGCGGTGCTGCGCCAAACTCTGAGGGAGGGCGCAGCTGGCACAACGACAAACACCCCCAGTGTGGATGCCCAAATCAAAGCGTCACTGCTGATGGCCTTTATTGTGGGCCGCCTGCAGCAATTTGTGCGATCCGGTTTCAAGCGGTCTGTGATGACGCATCTGGATGCGTGCCTGGTCCTGCTGAGTTGAGCTCTGTGCGTTAGAGCGTCATCCCCAGTTTTCGGGCTGCACCCTCGATTTCCTGCCAAGTGGCATCGTCGACCGTGATGCCGTTTTTCAAACGATCCTTGCGAGCCGCACGTTCAGGCTCACCCGCCAATATCACGCCATCGCTGCCTGGGGCGTCAGGGCTTTGACGCAGCCAATCGACAAACGCCAGTGATTCTTGTGCAAAGCTCATTTGGGTGCCCAAACGAGCGGGGTCAATGACGATGGCCAACATGCTGTTGAGCACAGCACGGCGACCATCGGCGTCCTTGTGCCAAGTGCCGCCGCCACTCAACGCACCGCCCAGCAATTCGCAAGCCACGGCCAATCCAAACCCTTTGTGTTCGCCAAAAGGCATCAGCGCACCCATGCGACCATTGCTTTGCGGGACCACCACCACGCCGGGGTTGTTGGTGGGGTGGCCGTGCTCGTCGATCAAGGTGCCGGGTTTAGCCTGCCGACCTTCATTGTGTGCAACACGCATCTTGCCTTGCGCCACACGGCTGGTGGCAAAGTCCAGAACAAAGGGCTCTTGTGCGTTGGCGCCAAATCCCAATGGAATGCCAATGCAGCAAGGGTTGGTGCCAAAACGACCATCGCCACCTCCAAAAGGCGCAACCACAGGCCGTGAGAAAACACTCACAAAATGCAAAGAGACCCAGCCCTTGGCGACAGCCATTTCAGCCAAATGGCCAATCCGGCCTAAGTGGTGTGCACTGGACAAGGACATGACACAAGCGCCATGTTGCGCAACCCGTTCAAAAGCCATTTCCATGGCTTGCACGCCCACCACCTGACCAAAGCCATGTTGACCGTCGAGTCCCAGCAACATGCCGGTGTCCACCTTGACCGCCACGCCGGTGTTGGGAGACAAATTGCCTTCCAAAATGGCATCTATATAGCGAGGCGCCATGCCGACGCCATGGGAGTCATGGCCACTCAAGTTGGCCATGATCAGATTGGCCGCAACTTGCTGTGCCTCTGCTGGCGTACTGCCTGCTTTGATGAACAAGGCGGTGATTTTGTTTTCGAGTTCTTGCGAAGGGATCAGGTGGTTCATGGCGTTAAATTGAAAGAAGGGTTGGAAGGGTCATACAGGGTGAAGGCGAATAGCTGCTGGGCAGTTACATCACGGCACCCACTTGCCAAGGCACAAACTCGTTTTGGCCATAGCCATGTAATTCGCTCTTGCTGGGTTGACCGGAGGCACAGTCCACAATGTGTTGGAAGATTTTTTCACCCATGTCTTGGATGGATATCTTGCCGTCCACGATCTCGCCGCAATTGATGTCCATGTCATCTTCCTGCTTGATCCACAGCGCCGTATTGGTTGACAGTTTCAGTGAAGGCGAGGGCGCGCATCCGTAGGCCGAGCCGCGCCCGGTGGTGAAGCAAATCAAGTTGGCTCCCCCTGCCACCTGGCCTGTCGCACTGACGGGGTCGTAGCCCGGTGTGTCCATGTAGACAAAGCCGTGGGCTTTAACCGGCTCGGCGTATTCGTAAACAGCCTCTAAGTTGGTGGTGCCGCCTTTGGCAACTGCGCCCAAGGACTTTTCAAGAATGGTGGTCAGTCCGCCGGCCTTGTTGCCAGGGGATGGGTTGTTGTTCATCTCACCTTGGTTGATCTCGGTGTAATGCTCCCACCAACGGATGCGCTCCACCAGTTTTTCGCCCACTTCGCGGCGCACAGCACGGCGTGTCAGCAAATGCTCGGCGCCATAAATTTCGGGGGTTTCACTCAAAATGGCCGTGCCGCCGTGGGCGACCAAGATATCGACCGCTGCGCCCAATGCAGGGTTGGCGCTGATGCCTGAGTAACCATCCGATCCGCCACATTGCAGGCCCACCACAATGTGCTCCACGCTGCAGGGCACACGTTGCACAGCATTCGCTTTGGGCAACATCTGTTTGACGAACTCAATACCCTTGACCACCGTTTTGGCCGTGCCCCCTGTGTCCTGGATGTTGAAGGTGTGCAAGGTTGAGCCTTCTTGCAAGCCGCTGTGGGCCAGCCAGGTTTGGAGTTGGTTGGCCTCGCAACCCAGCCCCACCACCACGGCACCAGCAAAATTGGCATGGGTGGCGTAGCCAGCCAGTGTGCGCTCCAATATTTGCATGCCTGCACCGACCGTGTCCATGCCGCAGCCTGTGCCATGGGTCAAGGCCACCACACCATCAACGTTCGGAAAGTCGGCCAAGGCCGAAGGGTTGGTCAATTTTGAAAAATGGTCCGCTATGGCGCGCGCAGCGGTGGCCGAGCAGTTCACGCTGGACAAAATGCCAATGTAATTGCGCGTTGCAACCCGGCCATCGGCACGCACAATGCCCTGGAATGTGGCGTGGCGCCTGGGTGCCGGTGGTTTCAAGTCGGCACAAAAAGCATAGTCTCGTGTGAAGTTGCCTTTTTCGGGGCCCATGTTCAGGTTGTGAACGTGCACATGTTCTCCCGCTCCTATCGCTTGGCTGGCAAAGCCGATGATCTGGTTGTAGCGACGCACGGCTTCACCTGTCGTGATGGCGCGGGTGGCGATTTTGTGGCCGGGCGGAATCAAGCCACGCACGGCGATGCCCTCGACTTGGCTGCCGCTCATCAATTGGCTGCGGGCAATGACCACGTCGTCAGCGGAATGCAGGCGTATGTAAGTTTGCATGGGTTCTTTCAATGTCAAACGCTGCGCCAGTGGGCGTTGTAGCGTTTATGGGTTTGCTTCAGGTGGTGTTTCATGGCCCGTTTGGCGGCGCTGCCATTGTGCTCACACAGGGCCAGGTAAATGGTTTCGTGCTCGGCAATGGCCGCTTGCCATGAGGGCGGGCTTTCAAAATAATCACTCAATCGTTCAAAGATCACGCCACTGCGCGACTGCCAGTAGCCCTGCAGGGTGTCCACCAGGACACTGTTGCCACAAGCCTTGGCGATGGCCATGTGAAAGGCCTCATCACCCTGCTTTGGCACTTCGTTTCGACCGGCATCTTTTTTCATTTGCATCAAGGCTTTGGCCATGGCTTGCAAATCGCTTCGCGTGGCATGGGCCGCTGCCAAGGCCGCCATTTCGCATTCGATCAATTCTCTGGCCTGCATCACTTCCAGAGGCCCCCAGTCACTGGCGCCCTGACGGCTAGGGGTGATGGGGGTTGTCAGCGCTTTTTCGGTCACGTAGATCCCTGAGCCCGTGCGAACTTCGATTGCACCTTCTACCTCCAGGGCAATCACAGCTTCACGCAGCGAAGAGCGGCTCACGCCCCATTGCACGGCCAGTTCGCGTTCCGCAGGCAAACGGGTTCCTGCTTTGAAGCCGCTCGCACGCATCCATTCGCGCAATTGCTCTGCGATTTGGCGGTAAAGGCGTTGCGGTTCTTGAACGGTCAATTTCATGCAAAGATCAGGGAATGTACGTATGGGTAAATTGGTCCGACCAATTGCACAATGGTGGCATGTTTCAACCAGCGGCGTCAAGGCTTACATGATTGGGATAAACCCCATCTGTGAATGGCGGACGCGATCGGTCTAATTTCAGGAGAATCCATGAGACTGCAAGGAAAAATTGCCCTGGTGACAGCGGCAGGTCAAGGCATTGGCAAAGCAGCCGTGTTGGGCATGGCAGCAGAAGGTGCCACGGTCTATGCGACCGATGTGAATGCACAGTTGCTCACGGAGTATGCGGGCGTCGCAAACGTACATACCGCCGTACTCGACGTGATGAACAAAGGGGCGATTCAAGCCCAGGTGGCCGCATTGCCTCACATTGATATTGTCTTCAATTGCGCGGGCTATGTGCACAATGGTCCCATTCTGGATGCCACCGACGAGGAGTGGAATTTTGCTTTCAACTTGAATGTGCGCTCGCAATTTTGGATGATTCAATCCGTGTTGCCCAAAATGTTGGCGCAATTCCAGGCCACGGGACACAGCAGCAGCATCATCAACATGGCCAGTGTGTGTTCCAGTGTGCGCGGATTGCCCAATCGGTTTGCGTATGGCGCCAGCAAAGCGGCGGTGATCGGCTTGACCAAAAGCGTTGCCGCCGATTACGTTAAGCAAGGTATTCGTTGTAATTGCATTTGTCCCGGTACCGTCGATACCCCCTCGCTGCAAGACCGTATCAACAGCTACGACGATCCGGTGCAGGCGCGCAAGGACTTCATCAACCGTCAGCCCATGGGCCGTTTGGCGCAAGCCCATGAAATCGCGCCCATCATCACCTTCTTGGCGTCTGATGAGTCTATTTTTGCAACCGGCAACGCCTACATGGTCGATGGCGGCATGACCATTTAAGAAAGACAACACCATGAACCAACTTGATATGAAGGGCCGACACGGCGTCATCACCGGTGGCGCAACCGGCTTGGGCTTTGCCATCGCGCAACGCATGCTGGCCTCTGGTGCCCGCGTCACCTTGTGGGACCGCGATGTCCAAGGGATGAACAAGGCGGCTGCGCAACTCATCGCCGGTCACCCCGGTGCGGTGGTGAACTGCGTTGAAGTCGACGTGTCGCAGCACGACTCGGTGGTGCAAGCGACTCAAACCACCGTGGCCTTGGCGGCGGTGGACGCCTTGGTCAATTGCGCGGGCATCACTGGCCCCAACGTCAAAGTGTGGGACTATCCCGTCGACGCTTGGCGTGAGGTCATGGACGTGAATTTGAATGGCTTGTTTTATTGCTGCCGTGAGTTGTCAGCCCATATGCGAGGCCGAGAGTTTGGCCGCATTGTGAACATTGCCTCGGTGGCCGGTAAAGATGGCAACCCCAATGCCAGCGCTTACAGTGCCAGCAAAGCGGCCGTCATTGCGCTGACCAAATCACTCGGCAAAGAGTTGGCGGACACTGGGGTGCGTGTCAATTGCGTCACGCCTGCGGCGGTCAAAACGGCCATTTTCGATCAGATGACGCCCGAGCATATTCAGTTCATGCTGTCCAAAATTCCGATGGGACGTTTTGGTCAACCCGAAGAAATTGCAGCCATGGTCACTTGGTTGTGCACAGAAGATTGTTCGTTCTCTACCGGCGCGGTGTTTGATTTGTCGGGCGGTCGTTCCACCTACTGATCGCTCAGCCGCGTTAATATCCACTTTTATTTGAAAGGCTCCCCGTATGAAACTCGTTCGTTATGGCCAAGTTGGCAAAGAAAAACCGGGTCTGATCGACGCGCAAGGTAAATTGCGTGATCTGAGCAGCGTGATCAAAGACGTCACACCCGATCAGCTGTCAGACAAGGCGCTGGCCAAGCTGGCCAAAGTCAAGATCGACAAGCTGCCCTTGGTGCGCGGCAAGCCCCGCATGGGTTGCCCTGTGGCTCAAATTGGTAAATTCATCGCCATCGGTCTGAACTACGCCGACCATGCAGCGGAATCCAACATGCCGATCCCGAAAGAGCCGATCGTCTTCATGAAGACCACCAGCTGTATTCAAGGTCCTGATGATGATGTCATGCTGCCCAAGGGCTCCAAGAAAAGCGACTGGGAAGTCGAACTCGGTATCGTGATCGGCACCCGTGCCCGTTACGTCTCGCAAAAAGACGCATTCGGTTATGTGGCCGGTTACTGCACCATCAATGATGTGAGTGAGCGCGAATACCAGCTCGAACGCGGCGGCACTTGGGACAAGGGCAAGGGTTGCGACACCTTCGGCCCTATTGGCCCTTGGTTGGTGACACGTGATGAAGTGCCCAATCCGCAAGCCCTGAAAATGTGGCTTGACCTTAACGGCGAGCGCATGCAGACCGGCAGCACCAAGACCATGATTTTTGGCGTGGCCAAATTGGTCAGTTATGTGAGTCAGTTCATGACGCTCGAGCCTGGTGACGTCATCACCACGGGCACGCCTCCAGGCGTGGGCCTGGGCATCAAGAAAGATGGGCAACCCGCACCGATCTTCCTGAAAAAAGGCGATGTGATGACCCTGGGTATCGAAGGTCTGGGCAATCAAACCCAAAAAGTCATTCCTTTCAAGCTGCTGCCTTGAACTTGTCGCCGGTGTGTGCCGCACGCGCATGCCGGCGAAATGGGGTTTGCCTCAGGGCAAATCCTTATTTTTTGAGAATCCAACGCTTTGAATTTGGTGCAAAATCGAACGCTCGTTCTTTTTGAATTCATGGCCACATCACCTACTCCTATTTCCAGTGCACGTCTTCGAGAAGAAGGTGCAGGCCGCGTGCTGCACAAAGGTCGTCAAACCAAGGCCGCCATTGTTGAGGCGGCGCTGGGACTTGCTTCGCAAATCGGCCTGGAGGGCTTGTCGATAGGGGCCTTGGCGGAAGTGACCGGTATGAGTAAGTCGGGCGTGTTTGCCCACTTTGGTTCCCGCGAAGAGTTGCAAATATCGGTCATTCGCGAATACCACGACCGGTTCGAGAGCGAGGTGTTCTATCCAGCCTTGGCCTTGGAGCGTGGCCTGCCTCGTTTGAAGGCATTGTTCGATAACTGGATGCTGCGAACCTCAACCGAAATCGACTCGGGCTGCATTTACATCAGCGGCGCTGTGGAGTTTGATGACCGGCCTGGCCCAGTCCGTGATGCCTTGGCCACCACGGTCAATACCTGGCAAACAGCATTGCGTCGCGCAGTTGAAATTGCACAAAGCCTAGAGCAACTCGATGCCAAAGCCGACCCCCAGCAAATTGCTTTTGAAATTCACGGCTTGATTTTGGCCTTGCATTACGAAGCACGTTTTTTGCGCAACCCCGGCGCTACCGATCGAGCGCGTCGCGGATTTATCCATATTTGCGAGCGTTACACGCCAGTCGCTTCGCGTTAATTGAAAGGTCATCCAGATGAAGAAAATTTCAATGGCATTGGGCGCCGCACTGTTCAGCTTGAACACCCTGGCACAAATGACCCCCTTGGGCACTTGGCACACGATCGATGATGAAACCAAAAAACCCAAAGGTGAAGTGCGCATCACTTTGAATGCATCAGGAGGACTGTCCGGCGTGGTAGAAAAATCATTGATGCCCATGCCCGATGCCGATCCGCTGTGCAACCTGTGCACCGATGACCGCAAAGGCAAACCTAAAATCGGCATGGAAATCATCCGAGGTGGCCAAAAAGTGGATGGCAAAGACGTGTGGGATGGCGGCAAAATCCTCGACCCGGAAAACGGCAAGAACTACAGTGCCCGCTTAACCCCCATTGAAGGTGGCAAGAAGATGGAAATGCGGGGCTACATTGGCTCACCGATCTTAGGGCGAACCCAAATCTGGATCCGCGTCAACTGACGACAAGTAATTAAGGCTCTTCATGACCGACATACTGACCCACATCGATGCGGGGGTGATGACCCTCACTTTCAATCGATTGGATAAAAAGAACGCCATCACTTCGGTGATGTATGGCCAGTTGGCCGATGCCATTGCGCAAGCCCAAACTGATGCTGCGGTGCGCGTCGTTGTGATTCAAGGGCATGAATCGATCTTCAGTGCAGGCAATGACATTGGGGACTTTCTGCAACACCCGCCCTCCACACCGCAGGCGAACGTGTTTCGTTTCCTGCGCGGCATTGCTTCACTTGAAAAGCCTTTGCTCGCAGCGGTTGCAGGTCCTGCAGTGGGCATTGGCACCACCTTGCTATTTCATTGTGATCTGGTCTACGCCGGTGACAATGCGGCCTTCTCCATGCCTTTTGTCAATCTGGGCTTGTGCCCGGAAGCCGCATCCAGTTTATTGGCACCGCAAATGTTCGGTTACCACCGTGCAGCAGAAGCCCTGTTGCTTGGGGAGCCCTTTTACGCTGAAGCCGCCATGGAGGTGGGCTTGGTCAACCGCGTGTTGCCGCCCACAGAGGTCAACGCTTATGTACAGACCCAGGCACGTAAGTTGGCGGGCAAACCCCTGTCGTCATTGATTGAAACCAAGCGACTTATGAAGGGCGTGCAGTCCAAGGCGGTGTTGGACCATATGGAGGTAGAAATTGCCAGTTTCGGGCGCATGCTCCAGGCCCCCGCTGCCCAAGAGGCGTTTGGGGCTTTCATGGCGAAACGCAAGCCTGATTTTTCCAAAGTTTGAGCGAGCCACTGCATGCCCCATCGAACTGCGCCCCCGGTTATTTTGGAGCCCGAGTACCTGGAAGGATTTCGCCAAATTTACGAAGAGAAAATTATTTTTAACAAAACGCTGGGTTTGAAACTCACCAGCGTGACGCCTGAAGGCGTGACCGCCCGGATCGCCATGAAGTCAGAACTGATCGGGCACTTTGCCTACAACCGCATCCATGGCGGCGTCATCAGCGCGGTGCTCGATGCGATTGGCAGTGCGGCGGTGATGGCAGCTTTGGCGGCCAAGCACATGGACGAAACACCGGCCAAACGTTTGGAGCGCTTTGCCAAACTGGGCACGATTGATTTGCGCATCGATTACCTGCGCCCTGGCATAGGAGACTACTTCGACATCCATGCCCAATGCCTGCGCGTGGGCTCGCGCGTCGGATCGGCGCGCATGGAGTTCATGGGGCCGGACGGCAGCTTGATGTCGACAGGCGCTGCAGCCTATATCGTCTCATAGGGTGCGTTGTTTGTGTCTTGTTTAAAACAGGCTTGACGCAAGAACCTGTTGGCAGGCCCTGAGTGGGCAACTTCCGACCCTATACTGTTGCTTGCATGGGTTGGCCATGAGACGACTGTTGCCAACCAAGATAGGTCATCAAAGTTGATCAAATCAAAGTCTTGGTTTAGTAAAATAAACGAACAGTTCAGCCAGTTTTACAATGACTTCATTGTGGTATTCACATGCTTAATCTCAAGACATGGGCAAAAGCGTTAAAACGCGATGTCATGACACTTTGGTTTGTTCTTAAGCATCCACAAACACCTTGGTACGCTCGTACTTTTGCAGCCATTCTCACGGCATACGCATTGAGTCCCATCGATCTGATACCGGACTTCATTCCAGTATTGGGTTATCTGGATGATCTGATAATTGTTCCTGCAGGTGTTTGGTTCCTGCTTCGAATTGTCCCTGATCAGGTACTGATTGAAAGCCGAACTCAAGCGGATGAGTGGGTTCGTCAAGGCAAGAAAAAGCCTATAAGTTTTTTGGGCCTTGCTTCCATCTTGGCCATCTGGTGCATTGCAGCTTGGGCCACTTACATGACAGTTTTTAACTGACAGTAAGCTGTTCTTTCATTGAATAATTACTCAGGACCTTATTCAGACATTGCAAAAACTGCAAACTTCAGGGGCGTTCCGCAATCGGGGTCGGTTTGCCCGTGTCGTCAATGGCGACATACGTCAGGCTCGCTTCAGTCACTTTGAAGTATTCTCCCTGAGACCGGAAGCGTTCAGCAAACACTTCGACCTTGACGGTGATCGAGGTACGTCCTATTTTCTCGACGCTTGAAAAGAATGACAAGATGTCGCCCACCCGTACGGGTTGTTTGAAGATGAATTGATTCACTGCCACGGTGGCCATGCGGCCGCGCACATGCCGCGCCGGCAATACCGAGCCGGCCAAGTCGACCTGCGCCATGACCCAGCCGCCAAAAATATCACCGTTGGCGTTGCAGTCAGCGGGCATAGGAATCACTTTGAGCACCAACTCTTGGTCTGTGGGCAAGGGCACGGGGCCGGTTCGTTCGTGTTGTGACATATAAAAAGCCCAGTATTTCAGGCCACAATCGTGGGTTACTGAATACCGATTGTCTACCATGCGCCATCACGGCCATTCTTCACCTGCTGAGCCTGCCGGTTCCGTCCCCCAAGAGCGATCAGATGGTCGTACCCTGCAACGTCTGTTGCCTTATTTGTGGACCTACAAGTGGCGCGTCATCATCGCCTTGGTTTTCATGGTCGGGGCCAAACTCGCCAACGTCAGTGTGCCGATCTTGTTGAAAGACCTGATCGACACCATGACCTTGAAGCCAGGAGACCCTGCTGCAGTATTGATTGTTCCCGCCAGTTTGTTGCTCGCCTACGGCGCCTTGCGGTTGACCACTTCGGCGTTCACAGAGTTGCGTGAGTTGATTTTTGCCAAAGCCACGCAAGGTGCTGCACGCAGCATTGCTTTGGAAACATTTCAGCATTTGCATGCGCTGAGTTTGCGTTTTCATTTGGCACGTCAAACCGGTGGCATGACACGGGACATTGAGCGCGGTGTGCGCGGTATCGAGTCCTTGATTTCCTATTCGCTCTACAGCATCGTGCCGACCTTGATTGAGGTGGCCTTGGTTCTGTCGATTTTGGCGATCCGTTTTGATGCTTGGTTCGCTTGGATCACCTTGTTCGCCTTGTCCTTTTACATTGTGTTCACGGTGAATGTGACCGAATGGCGGACGAAATACCGAAAGCTGGCCAACGAATTCGATTCCGCAGCACACACCAAAGCCATCGACTCTTTACTCAACTATGAGACGGTCAAATATTTTGGCAACGAAGCCTTTGAAGCCAGCCGATACGATGAAAGCCTGGAGCGCTTGCGACGAGCCCGATTGAAGGCGCAAACTTCGTTGTCCTTGCTCAACACCGGGCAGCAACTCATCATTGCCGGTGCGTTGGTGGGCATGCTGTGGCGTGCCACCCAAGGCGTGGTGGACGGGCGCATGACGCTGGGCGATTTGGTGATGATCAATGCCTTCATGATCCAGTTGTACATTCCGCTCAACTTTTTGGGGGTGCTGTATCGCGAAATCAAACAAAGTCTGACCGACCTGGACAAGATGTTTGTGTTGATGGACCGCGAACGCGAAGTCGCTGATGTGCCCGACGCGAAGCCGCTGGCCTTGAACGACGCGCCCGCGTTGCGCTTCGAGTCGGTCTCGTTTGCGTATGAGCCGGATCGGCCCATTTTGAAGGACATCAGCTTTGAAATTCCAGCGGGAAAAACCGTGGCGGTGGTCGGACCCTCTGGCTCGGGTAAGTCCACTTTGGCGCGTTTGATGTTCCGCTTTTATGACGTGCAGCAAGGCCGCATTACGTTGGCGGGGCAAGACATCAAACTGGTCACGCAAGCCAGTGTGCGCCAAGCCATTGGCATCGTGCCGCAAGACACCGTGTTGTTCAATGACTCGGTGGCCTACAACATCGCTTACGGCCTCACCGGTTCCACCCAGGCACAGATCGAGGCCGCAGCCAAAGCCGCCCGCATTCACGATTTCATTGCCTCCACGCCTCAGGGCTACGCGACCTCGGTGGGCGAGCGTGGACTCAAACTTTCGGGTGGCGAGAAACAGCGCGTGGCGATTGCTCGCACATTGCTCAAAAACCCGCCGGTGTTGGTGTTCGACGAAGCCACTTCAGCACTCGACTCGGCCAATGAACGTGCGATTCAAGCCGAATTGGCCAGTGCCGCGCAAAACAAAACCACCTTGGTCATTGCACACCGCTTGTCCACCGTGGTCGATGCCCATGAGATTCTCGTGATGGAGGCCGGCAAAATCATTGAACGTGGCACCCATGCGCAGTTGCTGGCAAGCGATGGCAGCTACGCACAGATGTGGGCATTGCAACAAAGCGCGGAGCCCGTCGCATAATCTCGCCATGGAAACCAAATGGCTTGAAGACTTTGTGAGCCTGGCTGAAACCCGCAGTTTCAGTCGCTCAGCACAATTGCGGCACGTCACGCAACCCGCTTTTTCGCGGCGTATTCAATCGCTGGAAGCCTGGGCGGGCGCTGATTTGGTGGACCGCAGTTCCTACCCCACATCGCTGACACCGGCAGGCGAGACGCTGTATGGTCAAGCGCTTGAAGTACTTCAGGCCTTGCAGAGTACCCGGGCCATGTTGCGCGGTCATGCCTCGGCCGGGCAGGATGTCATTGAATTTGCAGTGCCGCACACCTTGGCGTTCACGTTTTTCCCCGCATGGGTCAGTGGCCTGCGCGATGCCTTTGGCCCCATCAAAAGCCGCTTGATTGCTCTGAATGTGCACGATGCTGCCATGCGGCTGGTTGAAGGTGGATGCGATTTGTTGATTTCGTACCACCACGCCTCAGAGCCCTTGCAGTTGGATGCGGATCATTACGACATGGTCACCTTGGGTCAGGAGGTATTGGCCCCTTATGTGAAAGCCCGTGAAGAGGGGCAGCCATTGTTCCAATTGCCAGGGACGCCGCAAAAACCGCTTCCTTATTTAGGCTATGCCCCTGGTGCTTACCTGGGGCGAGTAACGGACCTCATTTTGAAGCAAGCCGGTGCGGCCATTCATTTGGACCGGGTCTATGAGACTGACATGGCCGAAGGTTTGAAGGTCATGGCTCTGGAAGGGCATGGCATCGCTTTTTTACCCTTCAGTGCGGTGCAAAAAGAAGTGGCCGCGCAGAAATTACTGCCTATCGGATGGCCTGAAAAGACATCACTCCAAATGACCATGGAAGTCAGGGCCTACCGCGCTAAACCCAGCGCCAAGCAAGTACCCAAAAACAGTGCCAAGGACTTATGGGCTTTTTTGACTCGGCCGAATGGGGACGATTCAGCGTCAATTAATACTCAAAAAATAGCGTGCTTATGAATATGACGCATAACCTTGCTTGTTATTGGCATGAACTGAAGGGTTAACCCGTATGATTGGAGGCGCATGGTTTCGTTTCTAATCCATGGGTGGCTTATGCTATCTTTTCAAAAATATCGCATTGTGCGATTTAAGGAGTTTGGTATGAAGAAAATTGGTTTGGCCTTGGCCATTTCATTGTTGAGCGGACTTTCTGCGCAAGCGGACACCATGGACAAGGTCAAGTCGTCCGGCACCATCACCATGGGTGTGCGCGACTCATCAGGTGCTTTGTCTTACACCCTGGGTGAAGGCAAGTACGCAGGTTTCCACATTGAAATTTGCCAGCGCATTGTGGCCAACTTGGAAAAAGCGCTTGGTAAAAAACTGGAAGTTAAGAACCTTGCCGTCACTTCGCAAAACCGTATTCCCTTGGTGCAAAACGGCACAGTGGACATCGAGTGCGGCTCCACCACCAACAACGCAGCACGTCAAAAAGATGTGTCATTTGTGTTGACCACTTACGTTGAAGAAGTGCGCATTGCAGTCAAGGGCAGCTCAGGTATCACATCGATTGCCCAATTGAACGGGCGCAACGTGGCCACCACTACAGGAACGACTTCTGTGCAATTGTTGCGCAAGCATGAGCGTGCCAATGGTGTGGACTTCAAAGAAGTGTTCGGCAAAGACCATGCGGACAGTTTCTTGCTGCTCGAGTCGGGCCGTGCTGATGCTTTCGTGATGGACGGTCAGATCTTGGCTGGCAACATTGCCACCTCCAAAGCCCCTGCTGATTACAAAATCGTAGGAGAAGTTCTGAGCGTGGAACCCATCGCCATCATGCTGCGCAAGGATGACGCTGCTTTCAAAAAATTGGCAGACGATACCGTGCGTGACTTGGTGAAATCTGGCGATATGGCCAAGATTTACGACAAGTGGTTTGTGCAACCCATCCCGCCCAAGAACACCCGTGTGGGCCTGGCTGCCAGCGATGCCACCAAGACCGCCTGGGCCAATCTGAACGACAAACCGGCTGAAGATTACGCGAAGAAGTAATCAGTCGGGTGTTTGAATGGACCCCGCCTAGGATGACTGAGGCGGGGTTTTTCTTTGGGCGAATCATTTCGCCGACAGGGAGTCAAAGAAAATGAATCTGGACTGGCAAATTTTTTTAACCGATGACGGTGGTGGTCGCACTTACCTGGAATGGATGCTCGAAGCCTGGCGATGGACGCTGGCTGTCGCAGGAACTTCGTGGGTGGTGGCCGTCAGCATAGGCGCCTTGATGGGCACACTGCGCACCTTGCAGGGCAGCCCATGGTTGGTGCGCTTGGCCAATATGTGGGTCGAGTTGTTTCGCAACATACCGCTGTTGGTGCAAATTTTCTTGTGGTACTTTGTGGTGCCCAAAATATTTCCGGCTTTTCAGCAAGTGCCTGGCTTTGTGCTGGTGGTTTTTGCTTTGGGGTTTTTCACTTCTGCGCGCATTGCCGAGCAGTTTCGTGCTGGCATTCAATCCTTGCCCCAAGGGCAGCGCTATGCGTCCATGGCCATGGGTTTCACTACAGCGCAAACTTACCGCTATGTGATCCTGCCTATGGCGTTTCGCATCATCTTGCCGCCACTGACCAGCGAGTCGATGAACCTGCTGAAAAATTCTTCAGTCGCTTTTGCGGTGTCGATCGCGGAGTTGACCATGTTCGCCATGCAGGCTCAAGAAGAGACCTCACGCGGCATCGAAATTTACATGGCCGTCACGGCCTTGTACGCCTTGTCTGCCTTTGCCGTGAACCGAGTGTTTGCTTGGATTGAAAAGAAAGTGCAAATCCCGGGTTTTATCGTGGCTGGCGCCACGGGTGGGGGTCACTGAAATGTTTGGACTCGACCTTTCCTTTTTTGACCTCGAGATGCTGCGCAAGTTCGTCTTGCAAGGTTTGATCTTCAGCGTGCAACTGACGGTGGTGGCCACCTTGGGTGGTATTGTGTTTGGCACCTTGCTGGCGCTCATGCGCTTGTCGGGCCAAAAAGCACTGATGTGGCCAGCCATGGTGTATGTCAACGGCATGCGCTCGATTCCGCTGGTCATGGTGATCCTGTGGTTTTATTTGCTGATCCCTTTCTTGATTGGCAAACCCATAGGCGCTGAGATTTCAGCGGTGATCACGTTCATCGTGTTCGAGGCTGCGTATTTCAGCGAAATCATGCGGGCCGGCATTCAGTCCATTCCGCGTGGCCAGGTGTTTGCCGGCCAGGCCATGGGCATGACTTATGGCCAGAACATGCGGCTGGTGGTGTTGCCCCAAGCCTTTCGCAACATGCTGCCGGTGCTGTTGACACAGACCATCATCTTGTTCCAGGACACGTCGCTGGTCTACGCCATTGGTGCCTACGACATGCTCAAAGGATTTACCAATGCGGGCAAGATTTACGGACGTCCCGAAGAGGCATATTTGTTGGCCGCCGTGGTGTATTTTGTGATTTGTTATGCCATGTCTTGGCTGGTCAAACGCTTGCAAGCCAAGATCGCGATCGTGCGTTGAAAACGCAGGTCGATTCAAACTCGGAGAGAAAAATGATTGAAATCAAAAATGTGTCCAAGTGGTACGGCCCGGTGCAAGTGCTCAACGACTGTTCGGTGAACATCAACAAAGGCGACGTGGTGGTCGTGTGTGGGCCTTCGGGTTCAGGCAAGTCCACTTTGATCAAAACCGTCAATGCCCTGGAGCCGGTGCAGCAAGGCAGCATCCATGTAGACGGTGTGTCCATCACCGATGCGCAAACCGATTTGCCCAAACTGCGAGCCCGTGTGGGCATGGTGTTTCAGAGCTTTGAGTTATTTCCGCATTTGTCCGTCACGGAAAATTTGACCATTGCGCAGATCAAAGTGTTGGGGCGCAGTGAAGCCGAGGCCCAAGAACGTGGTTTGAAAATGCTCGACCGCGTCGGTCTGCTGGCGCACAAAGATAAATTTCCGGGTCAACTCTCTGGCGGTCAGCAACAACGCGTGGCGATTGCCCGTGCCTTGTCGATGGACCCGATCGTCATGCTGTTCGACGAGCCGACTTCGGCACTCGATCCTGAGATGGTGGGCGAGGTACTGGATGTGATGGTGCAACTGGCCCATGAGGGCATGACCATGATGGTGGTCACGCATGAGATGGGTTTTGCCCGAAAGGTCGCCAATCGCGTGATTTTTATCGATGTGGGCGGCCGCATTCTTGAAGACTGTTCCAAAGACGAGTTCTTCAATCACCCTGAAAACCGCCAGCCCCGAACCAAAGATTTTTTGAACAAAATCCTGCAGCACTGAACAGGCCCTTGCTGCCAGAGCAAGGCATGTCGGAGCTAAAGCTCCGACCTACTGGGCTGCTGAAAAGGCCCTTGGTGCCTGTGTCTTGTAGGTCGGTACCTTCAGGTCCGACGTTGCGTTTTCAATGCGCCAGGATTTTGGACAAAAAATCCTGTGTGCGTTCGTTTTGCGGATTGTCAAAGAAGGCCGCTGCCGAGTTTTGCTCCACGATCTGCCCCTCGTCCATGAAGATCACACGGTCAGCCACTTGACGGGCAAAGCCCATTTCGTGGGTCACACACACCATGGTGATGCCTTGGCTGGCCAGCTCGACCATCACGTCGAGCACTTCGTTGATCATTTCGGGGTCGAGTGCCGAAGTCGGCTCGTCGAACAGCATGATCTTAGGTGTCAGGCAGAGCGCACGGGCAATCGCCACGCGTTGTTGCTGGCCTCCTGACAATTGCAGCGGGTACTTGTGCGCTTGCTCTGCAATGCGCACCCGTTGCAGTTGCTGCATGGCCCGTTCCTCGGCCTGGGCCTTGGGGACCTTGCCGACCCACATGGGTGCCAAGGTCAGGTTGTCCAGTACGGTCAGGTGAGGAAATAAGTTGAATTGTTGGAACACCATGCCGACCTGGCGGCGGGCCGATTCGATGGATTGAACGTCGTCGCTCAACTCCACGCCGTCTACAGTCAAGCGGCCCGTCTGGTGTTCTTCAAGGCGGTTGATGCAACGGATCAGAGTGGACTTGCCAGAGCCGGACGGGCCGCAGACCACAATGCGTTCCCCACGGGCTACCGATAAATCGATATCGCGCAGCACATGGAAGTCACCAAACCATTTGTTGACTTTGGAAAACTCGATGATGGGGGTGTGGGTGTTCGTGGAAATGTTACTGTCTCCGGGTTCCGGTATTGAGGTGGCCTTCAAGCCAATGGCTGTAGCGCGACATGGCAAAACAGGCGATGAAATAAATGGCCGCAACAAAGAGCTGGCCTTCCATGAAAAACTTGCGCCAGTCGGCGTCACCCAGGGCCAGTTGCAAGGCGCCGGTCAGGTCGTACAAGCTCACGATGGTCACCAGCGAAGTGTCCTTGAAGGCACCAATGAAAGTATTGACGATGGACGGCACCACCAGGCGCAGCGCTTGGGGTAAAACAATTTTGCGTTGAATCTGCCAGTAACCCAACCCCAGTGAATGGGCCGCTTCAATCTGACCTTTGGGCAAGGCCTGCAAGCCGCCCCGAATCACCTCGGCCAGGTACGCCGCGGTAAACAGGGTCATGCCGATCAGCACCCGCACCAACACGTCGATCTTGGCGCCTTGTGGCATCAACAGCGGCAGGATGAACGAAGCCATGAACAGCACCGATATGAGCGGAACACCTCGAACGAACTCGATGAAAATAACACACAGTGTACGGATGGCCGGTAATTGCGACTGACGGCCCAGCGCCAGCAAAATGGCCAGTGGAAACGCCACCACCAGACTCACGCTCGACAGCAGCAGCGTCAAAGGCAGGCCGCCCCAGCGTTCTGTGTCGACTGGGGGCAGGCCTGCAAAACTGCCTTTCATGAGCCCATAAAAAACCGTGGAAACCACAACCCAGGCCAACACCAAGGCGGGACGCCAAAAAAAGCGAAGGCAACTCATCACCAGCAGCAGCACCAGCAGCGCCGATGCGATCAAGGGCCGCCACTGTTCCTCATAAGGGTAGCGACCAAACAGGATGAGACGTCCTTTTTCAGCCACCAAACCCCAGCAAGCACCCACGCCCTCGGCGGCGCGGCAAGCTGCGTTGTCGGCTTGTACCACCGCATTCAAAATCGTCCAATTGAAGAGCGGGGGCAGGGCCACCACCAGCAAGGCCAATACCAATAAGGTCAGCAAGCTGTTGGCAGCGCCATCCAAAAAATGCCTGCGCAACCAGGGCAAAGCCCCTATCGCGTTGGCGGGAGGCCGTCGCGCAGCAATCGGGGTAAAGACCGCGTGTTTCATCAGCGGTCCTGGAGCCGCACGCGGCGGTTGTAAAGGTTCATGGCGGCTGAAGTCAGCAAACTGAGTGTCAGATAGCACAGCATGACCACGGCAATGCATTCAATAGCGCGGCCGGTCTGGTTGAGTGATGTGGAGCTGATCGAGATTAGATCCGGATAGCCCACGGCCACGGCCAGCGAAGAATTTTTGATCAGATTCAGATATTGGCTGGTCAGTGGCGGAATGATCACCTGCAGCGCTTGTGGCAATTGCACAAGACGCAACTCAGCCGAACGCGGTAAACCCAGCGCCACCGCGGCTTCATGCTGGCCATAGGCCACCGATTGGATGCCCGACCGCACGACCTCGGCAATGTACCCAGAGGTATAGATCGTCAAGCCTATCAGCACAGTCAGATACTCGGGCGTGACTGCACCCCCTCCGACCACATTGATCTCAGTGACTTCAGGAACGCTGAGCTCGCCAGGCGCGCCGCCCGCCAACCAGCCTAAGACCGTGAACGTCAGCAACATGAGCAAGCCCATGAACTGAGCGCGTGCAGGGTGGTATTGCCCCGTGGCTTCAAATTGATGGACCGCTCTGACGACCCATGTCCGCCAAGCGAACAGGCCGGCCAGCAGACCGACCACCGTGCCCCAATGCCCCGCAGACCACTCGGGCAGCGGGTATTGCAAGCCGTTCTTACTGAAGAACACATTCGCCATGGGCTTGAGTGGCGCCTCTATAGATGGCAGTAATTCGGTCATCACGAAATACCACATGAACAGTTGCAACAGCAATGGAATGTTCCGTGTCACTTCAACGTGCATCGCGCACAAACCGCGCACCAGCATGTTGTTTGACATCCTGCCAATGCCGATCAGTGTGCCCAGCACCGTGGCCAATGCGATACCGACCAAGGCCACCCGCAAGGTGTTGGACAATCCCACGAGGTAAGCCACCCAGTAGCCTTGTGCCGAATCAAACTCGAACAGACTTTCGCCAATGGCAAAGCCTGCCGGTTGCAAAAAGAAATCGAAACCACTTTGAATCCCGCGGGTGCGCATGTTTGCAAACGTGTTGGACATCAGGTAAGTGATGGCCAGCACAAGCAGCACCAGGGTCAAAATCTGGTAGACCAGGCCCCGAAAGGCCTGGCTGCGCCAGGACCAGGCGCGAGAGCGGGGAGGTGGAGGCGGTGCGGGCGGGATCACCTGTTAACGCACGGGAGGCGCATACATCAAGCCGCCCTTGTTCCATTGGTTGTTCAGGCCGCGTGGCAATTTGAGTGTGGACTTGGGGCCCACATTGCGTTCGAACATTTCGCCATAGTTACCCACGGCCTTGATGGCGCGGTAGGCCCACTCTTTGTCCAATCCGAGCAACTTGCCGGTATCTTCTGAGGTGCCCAGAATGCGCTGTACCACCGGGTCGGTGCTGCCTTTCATTTGGTCAACGTTGGCTTGTGTGATGCCATATTCTTCGGCTTCAATCAGGGCAAAAACAACCCATTTCACAATCGCAAAGAACTCGTCGTCACCGCGGCGCACGCTGGGGCCCAGAGGTTCTTTAGAAATCAAGTCGGGCAAGATGACATGGTCATCGGGGTTGCCGGCTTCCTTGTTGCGCACAGAGGCCAGTCCCGAAGCATCGGTGGTGTAAGCCTGGCAACGACCTGAAAAGTAGGCTTTGTTGGTTGCTTCCAGCGTATCAAACACCACGGGTTTGATGTTCAGCTTGTTCATTTTCGAAAAGTCGTTCAGGTTCTTTTCGGTGGTCGTGCCCGATTGCACGCAGACCGTGGCACCTTTAAGACTCTTGGCGCTGGTGATTTTGGATTTTTTAGTGACCATGAAGCCTTGGCCGTCATAGTAGGTGGTGCCGGTAAAGTGCAGTCCCAGCGAGGCGTCGCGGTTCAGGGTCCAAGTCGTGTTGCGCGAGAGGACATCAATTTCACCGGCTTGCAAGACGGCAAAACGTTGGGACGCATTGAGCGGAGTCCATTTGACTTTGCTCGCATCATTGAGAACAGTGGCTGCAACCGCTTTGCACACATCCACATCGAGGCCGGACCAATTGCCCTGGCTGTCTGCCGCTGAGAAACCAGGCAAGCTGGTGTTCACACCGCAGTTCAAGGTGCCTCGCGATTTGATGGTGTCCAGGGTTTTGCCTGCCATGGCGGGCATAGACAGCGTGGTCATGGCGGCCAACAGGGAGGCCGCAAGCCAAGGGCGTTGAATCAGGGTGTGAACAGTAGTCATGGTGTGCTCATCAGAAAAAAATTCATTTTGCATGAAAAACAGGGTTCATTTCAACGGGTTACCACCAAGTTGTTAACTTGCGCCGGCAAAGCAGTCGCCTGATTTGGGACAATACAGCCATGAACACCGAAATCACCTTCACCCGTCCTGACGATTGGCATCTGCATGTGCGCGATGGCGATGCCTTGAGTGCCGTAGTGCCTCACACGGCCGCGCAGTTTGGCCGCGCCATCATCATGCCCAACTTAAAGCCGCCAATCACCACCGCCGAGCAGGCCTTGGCCTATGCCGAGCGTATTAGACAAGCCGTGCCCGCAGGCATGCGGTTTGAGCCCTTGATGACTTTGTACCTGACCGACAATTTGCCACCCGAAGAAATTGTGCGGGCCAAGGCGGCTGGCGTGGTGGCTTGTAAGCTGTATCCAGCGGGTGCCACCACCAACAGCGATGCGGGCGTGACGGATCTGCGCAAAATTTACCCCACACTCGAAGCCATGCAACGCGAAGGCTTGTTGTTATTGGTGCATGGCGAGGTAACGTCGCCGGATATCGATTTGTTTGACCGCGAAGCCGTCTTCATCGAGACCCAGTTGATACCTTTGCGACGCGACTTTCCTGAGTTGAAGATCGTCTTCGAGCACATCACCACGAAAGAGGCCGCACAGTACGTGGACAGCGCCGACAGGTTCACTGCTGCCACCCTCACCGCGCACCATTTGCTGTTCAACCGCAATGCCATTTTCACAGGCGGTATTCGTCCTCATTATTACTGTTTGCCGGTGCTCAAGCGCGAAACCCACCGGCAAGCGCTGGTCGCGGCAGCCATCAGCGGCAACAGCCGGTTCTTTTTAGGTACCGACAGCGCCCCTCACCCGGCACACCTGAAAGAGCACGCCAGCGGTTGCGCCGGTTGCTACACAGCGCATGCAGCGATTGAGATGTACGCCGAAGCCTTTGACAATGCAGGGGCCTTAGACAAGCTGGAGACATTTGCCAGTTTCCATGGTGCTGATTTTTATGGCTTGCCGCGCAACACAGGCACCATCACTTTGCGCCGAGAAAGCTGGACGCCGCCCGAGTCGTTTGCTTTTGGCCAAACTGAACTCAAACCATTGCGTTCAGGTGAAGCTTTGCCGTGGCGACAGGTCTGACGCAAGGCGTTGCCGACATCGATTGGTCGGCCCCGTGGTTGGCCGATTGGCGGGCTGTGGGCGAGCCCTTGGCCCGGCTGATTCAAAACGGGATGCCGCAGCACGAAGCGCTAAATACCAGCGCCATTGCGCCAGTGCGTTTTGTGCCCCAAGAGACGTTGCCAACGGGCCAGGCGTATGAGGAGTTCATATTCGCAAGCCAATGTGTGCCGACCCGTGAGGGACTGCATGATTTTTTCAATGCCCTGTGCTGGATGCATTACCCCTTGACTAAAAAGCGCTTGAACGCGCTGCAAGGCCAGGCCATCGCTTTGGCGGGAGTCGGCTCTGTGCGCGGCTCTCTGCGCGACGCTGCCACCGTATTTGATGAAAATTCGGCCCTGCTGCAGGCCCCTGATCTGCTGTGGCAGGCCTTGTCCGAGCGGCGCTGGCAGGATGCTTTTGTCACCATGCGCCCTGTGTGGCGGCAAGCACGCTGGCTCACCTTCGGGCATGCAGCGCTTGAAAAATTAGTACAGCCCTACAAATCCATCACAGTGCATGTATGGCGGGTGCCTGAGGGCTTGGGGGGCATGAAAGACGTTGATGCTTGGCTCGCGCAAGACCTGCAAATCGATAAATTGGCGAGCAAGCCCTTTTGTCCTATGCCCGCATTGGGCGTGCCTGGATGGTGGCCTGCCAACGAGGCGCGTGGCTTTTACGAAGACGTCAGCGTTTTTCGTACGGTGCGACTTGCGGCGGTAAGCCCGTGATTTGGAAGGGAAATAAAGGAGGGCGACTTGATTTTGCCGGCCTTCACCCGCATATTCACGTCATGCGCTTGGCCTTCGCTGGGCGATTTGTGAAAACACCATGAAGCGTATCGTTCTGTTTATCTTGACCAATCTGGCGGTGGTGCTGGTATTGGGTACTGTGGCCAGCTTGCTGGGTGTGAACCGCTTTCTCACTTCCAATGGCTTGAACTTGGGCGCCTTGTTGGGTTTTGCCTTGGTCATGGGCTTTGGTGGTGCCTTTATCTCGTTGCTCATCAGCAAGCCGGTGGCCAAGTGGAGCTCGGGCGTACAAGTTATCGAGCAAGCGCAAAACGCCGACCAAGCATGGCTGGTCAATACGGTCAAAAAGTTGGCAGATGCCGCGCAAATCGGCATGCCCGAAGTGGGCATATTTGAAGGCGAGCCCAATGCCTTTGCCACCGGCGCTTTCAAAAATTCGGCGCTGGTCGCCGTGTCTACGGGCTTACTTCAAAGCATGACCCATGAAGAAATTGAAGCGGTATTGGCGCATGAGGTGGCCCATATCGCCAATGGCGACATGGTGACCATGACCTTGATCCAAGGCGTGATGAACACCTTTGTGGTGTTCTTGTCGCGGGTCATTGGCTATGCGGTAGACAGTTTTCTGCGAAAAAACGATGAGAACAGCAGCGGTCCGGGCATCGGTTACTACGTGACCTCTTTTGTGCTCGACATCATTCTTGGCTTTGCGGCGTCCATGGTCGTGGCCTGGTTCAGCCGTCACCGTGAGTTCCGCGCAGACGCCGGTGCCGCCCAACTCATGGGCCGCAAGCAGCCCATGATGAACGCCTTGGCCCGATTGGGTGGATTGCACACAGCCGAGTTGCCCAAGAGCGTCGCGGCCTTCGGTATCGCCGGGGGCATCGGCCAACTGTTTTCGACACACCCCCCGATTGAAGAGCGGATTGCGGCTTTGCAAAACAGCTGAATACCTGGGGCGCTCTGACATGGGGCCCCGTTTTAGGGGGTAACCCAAGCGACTGACATGGGGCCTGATGGCCCTTAAAGTCAAGGCGTGAATTCCGACATTGATGCCCTTCCGTTTGCCTTTTCCGTTGCCTTGTGCTGATGAGCACCCGCAAGCCCACTACTCCCTCATTACAGCGTCTTTGGACGCTGATTCACCTGCGCATTCACCGCCGCTTGATGTCTTGGCCTTCACCTGTCAGGGGCATGTTGTGGATGGCACTTGGCGGTTTGTTTTTCTCACTGCTCAATACCATTGCCCGTCAGTTTTCGATGGAAATGGATCCTTACGAAGCGCAGTTTCTGCGCTATTTTTGCGGATTGCTCGTCATGCTCCCCTTGCTATGGCGAGACGGGTGGTCCGCATATAAGCCTGTTGATGTCAAGGGACAATTCTGGCGAGGCGGGGTTCATACCATTGGTTTGATTTTGTGGTTCACGGCCTTGCCGAAAATCCCCTTGGCCGACATGACCGCCATTGGATTTACCGGCCCGATCTTCATCATGTTGGGAGCGGCCTGGTTTTTGGGAGAACCCATGCGCCGCGATCGATGGATTGCCGCCATGATCGGCTTTGCCGGTGTGCTGGTGGTGGTATTGCCCAAAATGACGGGCGATGGGGGTTGGTACAACCTGGTCATGCTCGCGGCATCACCTGTTTTTGCGGCCTCATTTTTAATGACCAAGGCACTCACCCGCTACGAGAAGCCGGGGGTGATTGTGATGTGGCAATCGCTCACGGTTTCTATTTTCAGCATCCCTATGGCCCTCATGCACTGGCAAAACCCGACGCTGTGGCAGTGGGCCGGATTTTTTGTGGCGGGCATTTTGGGTACGGTTGCCCATTACAGTATGACCCGCGCATTCCATACCGCCGACATATCGGCCACCCAATCGCTGCGGTTTCTGGACTTGATCTGGGCCTCCCTTCTGGGCTGGCTTGTGTTCAGCGATGTGCCCAGTCACTCGACCTGGCTGGGCGCTTTGGTGATTTTGCTGTCTACCGTTTGGATCGCCAGGCGCGAAGGCCGCAGGCGGGCCGTTCAAGTCGATTGAGTATCAGTCGTTGCTGATCCCGCTGGCCACATGGCCCGAAGGCACATGCCGCGCCGCAGATTCGATGTGACCGGTCTGGTCGTCAAAGAAAAAGTCAGGTTCAAACTCTTTCAAAAACTCACCTTTGGGCAAGCCGCCCAAAAACATGGCTTCGTCCACTTCAATGTTCCAGTCCATCAGGGTGCGAATTGCCCGTTCGTGCGCAGGTGCACTGCGTGCGGTGACCAAGGCGGTGCGGATGCGCATCTCGGGAGTGCCCTCTTTTTGCAAACGGTGCAGGGCCGCCAGCAGGGGCTTGAAGGGCCCGGCCAACAAAGGCTGGGCCGCTTTGTCTTTTTCATGCGCCTGAAAGGCCGTCAAGCCTTCGGACTGAAAGACCCGCTCGGCTTCGTCAGAAAACAGAACCGCATCGCCATCGAAGGCAATACGCACTTCGTTCGGATGGGCTTCGGACGCATGGGCTGAATGCGGATAGACCTGCGCCGCAGGCACGCCAGCGGCCAGCGCAGCCCGCACGTCGGCCAAATGGGTGGACAAAAATAAATTGGCATTGAGCGGTTTCAAATACCGCCAAGGTGATTGACCCCGCGTGAAGCTGCCGCGTTGTATGGGCAAGCCGTAGTGCTGCGCCGAACGGAACACCCGCATACCGGAGACCGGATCATTGCGCGACAAGATCACCACCTCGACCCGTTGCGTATGGGCATCATTGAAAGCCAATAGTTTGCGCACCAGCGAAAACGCCACGCCCTGCTTGGCCGGCTTCTCCAAGCGTTCAAGTTGCAGCTTCATGTAGGCACGGTCGTCAGTTTGCTCGAAGAGTTGGTTTTCTTCCTCAAAGTCGAACAAAGCCCGTGACGAAATCGCCACCACCAACTGCCCCTCCAAAGTCACCGCCATAGTTATTGCCTCGATGTAGAAGAATGAGCGCCGCCGGGCCGCCCCCAGGCGCGAAGGCCCCCTCGGGGGGCAGAGATCCACACGCAGTGGTCGAACGTGGGGGTCATTTCACCCACTGGTTGAGTTGAATGATCGGCATCAGCACCGCCAATACGATGACCATCACCACACCGCCCATGGCCACAATCAGCAGCGGCTCCAAAATGGTGGCCAGTGCCATGGCCCGACGTTGCACCTCGCCTGACAGTTGTTTGGCCGCGCGTTGCAGCATCAGCGGCAATTGGCCGGTTTGTTCACCCAATCGGGCAAACATGGACAACAGGCCCGGAAAGCGTTTCTTTTGCGACAAAGCCATGGCCAGCGGAGCCCCTTCGCGGACCAAGACCAGTGCCTCCAGTGCATCGGCCCGCATGGCACGGTTGGACAAGGTTTCTGCCGCCGTTTGCAAGGCGCGCAAAATCGGTACGCCCGCGTTGGCCAGCATGCCCAAGGTCCCTGCAAAACGGGCGGCGTTGTAGCCAATGGACAAGCGACCAATCAAAGGCAGCCGCAACCAAGCCGCATCAAAGCGCAGTCTGAAAGCTTCTTGTTTGAGCGCCTTGAGCAAGGTCAAAGTTCCTGCAACGAGCAAGGCCAGCATCGCCCATCCATATGAACGAACGAAGTCGCTGAAGGACAACATGGCGGTGGTCAGCCAAGGCAACTTTTGCTTGCTGCCAGCAAATACACCGGCCACTTGCGGGACCACCGAAGTGACCAGAAAAATCACAATCGCCATCGCCACCAGCGAGACGATGGCCGGGTACAGTGAAGCACCAATCAGTTTGGCTTTCAGGTTTTGCTGATCTTCGAGGTCGTCCGCCAGTTGCTCCAGCACCAAACTCAAATGGCCGCCTTGCTCGCCTGCGCCAATCACGGCCGTGTAGATGGGTGAGAACTCGCGCGGATGCAAGGCCAGTGCGCGTGCCAAGCTGGAGCCGGCATTCACCTCGGCGCGGATGCTGGCCACCAAATGGCCTTGTTTTTCTTCTTCGGATTCTTCGCTGAGCGAGGCCAAAGCCCGCTCCAAGGGCAGGCCGCTGCTTACCAACCCTGCCAGTTGGCGGGTCCAGACGGTGAGCGCGGAGGCACTGAATGCACGACCACCACCGATGGACCGGTTCCACCAAGGGGTGTCGTTGAGAGGCGTGTCTACCGCAAGTGGCGTGACAGCCAATGGCACCAACTGCTGCGTTCGCAGTTGGGTGCGCGCTGATTTGACGCTGTCAGCCTCAATCACCCCTTTGCGGGTGACACCATCGGCTTGAAGGGCTTCAAAAGAAAAGGCAGGCATGTGCGCCATTATGACGAGTGCGCAAGGCGGTCAAACGAGACCCCGCTTTAGCGATGGAAATACAGCAACCCGACCTGCCCCGCGCGTGCGCTGTGCAGACCAGGCAGTTGCGCCAAAGGACCGACGTCGCCCGAAAAACTCAGGCTGGCAAACCAAGCCCAATGGCGTGCAAGTCGGTGTTTGTAGTTCAAACCCAAGCCCCAGCTGTCGATGCCGGTACGCAAGCTCTCTGCGCCCATGCGCAGCGGCCCGTAAGCATGGCGCCAATGCTCGGCGGTGCCCCAGGTCAAGCCGCCGTTCAGAATCATTTCACTTTGGGGGTCCACAGGCCAAGCATAAGATACGCCCAAGCCCAAAGTGCTGCTGTCACCTTTGCCCAACAAATCCTGTGTCCAAGCCAAACCTGCAGACCATCGGTGCGTGATGGCAATGTTGCCAACCGCCCGACCGCGCACCGTGCGCTGTCCGACTTCGGGTGCGTCCGATCCTTCGCCTGCAGTCAGCGTGTGCAATTGCATGGACAAGCTCAGGCTGTAGCGGCGCGTGTCCAGCCACTTGTAATCCAGCGATGAGTCCTTGCGAAAGCTGTTGAAGCGCAACCATTCGCTGCCGTCACCGATGCCCAGTTTCCAACGCCCGTATCGAAGCCCCACCACCGGCTCCAATCCCGCTGAACCAGGTAGTTTGGCCAAATCGGAAGACTTGAAAGTTCCCCCCAAGGTGTAATCCCAAAGGGGAAGTTCTTGCACGTCTTCATCGGCCAATGGCGTTTGCGCCAAGGGGCCTTGCAGCAAGCACAAGGTGAGCACCGCCCCCATGGCGAAATGAAC
>CANBWK010000025.1 GCA_947373105.1 Comamonadaceae bacterium
CCCGCCCAAGCTTTGGTTCGACTCGTTTTGCAAAGAGGCATTGATCACGGCGAATTTCGTGCGGTCGATGTCAACGACACCATCTACTCGGTCATGGCACCCCTGATCTTTTTGGTCATGGAAAAGCATTCCACTGGCGCTTGCAGCAATGGAAAGCAACCGATCGATGCCGAGAAATTCATCACCAACCATGCCAACCTGTTGGTGCGTGGCATGACTCCAGAAAAATCCTCATGAAAAAGTATGTTCGTTTCGCGTTGATCCTCCTGGCGCTCTTAGGCGCCGGAGTGGGCGCTTATAAGTACATCGCGCAACGCAAAGTTGTAGCCCAAACCACCGCCGCTGCCGCTGAAGCGGTCAAGGCTGTAGCCCAAACTTTGGAGTTGGCAGCAAGTGATATTTACACGCTGCGCTCGCTCACCTTGGCGCAGGGCCTGCCTGTTTCAGGCACCTTGAAAGCCACCCATTCGGCCATGGTCAAGGCGCGTGTGGCGGGCGAGCTGATGGACTTGACCCTGCGCGAAGGCGACCGCGTGGCCCAAGGCCAAGTCGTCGCGCGCATAGACCCCACCGAATACTTGGCACGCCAGCGGCAAGCCCAAAGGCAAGTGGACGCAGCGATGGCGCAAGTCGAAATTGCACAAAAGCAATTTGACAACAACCAAGCGCTGGTCGATCAGGGCTTCATTTCCAAAACCGCCTTAGACACTTCATTGTCGAATTTGAGTGGCGCGAAAGCCAGCCATCTGGCCGCAGTGGCCGCATTGGATGTGGCGCGCAAAGCGGTAGACGACACCATCCTGAAAGCCCCGCTGTCTGGCTCGATTGCACAACGACTGGCACAAAACGGTGAACGCGTCGCACCCGATGCCCGCATTGTGGAAATTGTGGACTTGCAACAGCTCGAAGTTGAAGCCGCTGTGCCGCCTGCGGATGCCGCGAACGTTCGCATTGGGCAAAGCGCTTTACTGACAATGGAAGGCAGCACGAGCCCAGTCAATGCCCGTGTCTTGCGCATCAACCCCAGCGCACAAGCCGGTAGTCGCAGTGTTTTGATCTACCTCGGGGTGAAATCGACCCCTGAATTGCGTCAAGGCTTGTTTGTTCAAGGTCAATTGGCCACCACCCGCATCTCAGCACTGGCTGTGCCGGTGACTGCGGTACGCACCGACAAACCCCAGCCTTATGTGCAATGGATTGACAAGGACCAGGTACGCCACATGACAGTCAGCCTGGGCACCCGTGGCGAGGCCGAAGGCCAGGTCATGGTCGGCATTTCGAGTTCAGACTCCAAATTGTCCGAAGGGCTCCAACTGCTGACCGCAAGCTCGGGCGCCGTGCGTGAAGGCACGCGTGTGAAATTCACCACCGTCAAACCCTGAGCTCAGCATGTGGTTTACCAAAGTCAGTTTAAAAAACCCTGTCTTCGCGACCATGGTCATGCTGGCCATCGTCGTGCTGGGCTTGTTCTCTTTGCAAAGACTCAAGGTCGATCAGTTCCCGAACATCGATTTTCCGGTGGTGGTGGTGCTGACCGAGTACCCCGGTGCCAGCCCCGAAATCGTCGAAAGCGAAGTCACCAAAAAAATTGAAGAAGGCGTGAACTCGATTGCGGGCATCAGCGCCCTGACCTCTCGTACTTACGAAGGTCAATCGGTCGTGGTCCTGGAGTTTGGTCTGAACATCAACAGCCGCAAGGCCGCCGAAGACGTTCGCGAAAAAGTGGCTTCAGTCAAGCCTTTGCTCCGGATTGAAGTCAAAGAACCCCGTGTGTTGCGTTTTGATCCTGCCAGCCGCGCGGTGTGGTCGCTTGCGGTCATCCCGCAAGAAGTCCCTCAAGGCAAAGCGCCCACGCCCGTCGAGCTGACCAATTGGTCTGAGCAAGTTCTCAAAAAGAAACTCGAAAACGTGCGCGGCGTGGGCTCGGTCACCGTCGTGGGCGGGAGCCGACGGGAACTCAATCTCTACCTCAAGCCCGATGCCATGGAGGCCTTTGGCGTTTCGGCCGACCAAGTGGTCAATGCCGTGCGCAACGAGAACCAAGACCTGCCGGTCGGCACGATCAAGTCCACCGCGCAAGAGCGGGTGGTGCAAGTGCAGTCCCGTATGGTGCGTCCTGAAGATTTTGGCAACATCATCGTGGCCAAGAAATCCGGCACTTCGGTGCGTTTGTCACAGGTCGCTTCGATCAAAGACGATGCGCAAGAATTGGAAAGTTTGGCCATGTTCAATGGCCAGCGAACCTTGTTGTTAACGGTTCAAAAATCGCAAGACGAAAACACCATCGAAGTTGTGGATGGCCTGGTCAGCGCACTCAAGGAAATTCAAAAGCAATTGCCACCCGGCATCCGGCTCGAGCCAGTGACCGACAACTCGCGCTCAATTCGTGTGGGCGTTGAAAATGTGCGCCGCACCTTGATAGAGGGGGCCCTACTCACCGTGTTGATTGTGTTTTTGTTCCTCAACTCCTGGCGTTCAACAGTCATTACCGGCCTGACTCTGCCGATCTCGATCATCGGCACTTTTTTGTTCATGGACTTGTTTGGATTCACCATCAACATGATCACCTTGATGGCTTTGTCCTTGTGTGTAGGTCTGCTGATTGATGATGCCATTGTGGTGCGTGAGAACATCGTGCGCCATGTGCAAATGGGCAAGAACGCATTCCAAGCCGCCATGGACGGTACGCAAGAAATCGGACTGGCCGTGCTGGCGACCACGCTGTCCATCGTTGCGGTGTTTTTGCCTATCGGCTTCATGCAAGGCATCATCGGCCAGTTCTTCCACGAGTTCGGCATCACCATCGTGGCGGCGGTCGGCATCTCGATGTTTGTGAGTTTCACACTGGACCCGATGCTTTCAAGCATCTGGCATGACCCCAGCATCCAAACCCAGGGCAAATGGGCAGCCCACAGCCTATATGACAGAACCATTGGCCGGGTGACGCACCTGTTCGATGTCATCACCGAGCGCCTGTCTGAGGGCTACCAAACCATTCTGCGATGGGCCTTGAGCCACAAGCTTGCCACCGTGCTGTCGGCTTTGGGCATTTTCATTTTGAGTGTGGTCATGGTGCCGCTGTTGGGCACCGAGTTTGTGCCCAAGGCCGACTTCTCTGAAGCCAGCGTGGCCTTTCAAACCCCCGTTGGCTCTTCTCTGGAGGCCACCACAGCAAAGGCCAAGCAGGTCGAGGCCATCGTGCGTGAATTCCCTGAAGTGCGTTACACCGTGGCGACGATCAACACTGGCAATTCTTTGGGTAAAAACAACGTCAATTTGGGCATTCGCTTTGCGGACCGCAAAGACCGCAAGCGCAGCGTCGACCAAATATCGGCCGCATTGCGCGAGCGACTCAATCGCGTATCCGGCATCACCGTGACCCAAGTGGGCACCCCCGATTCGGTGGGGGGTAGCAAGCAAATCGAATTTTCCTTGCAAGGCGCAGATCAACGTGAGCTGGAGCGCCTGACCTTGATGGCCCTGGAAAAGCTACGCGCTATCCCTGGTTTGGTTGACTTGGATTCGAGTGTGAAGGCCAACAAACCCACCATTGGTATCGAGGTGATGCGTGATTCAGCGGCTGATTTGGGGCTCAGCGTAGCCCAACTGGCTGGGCCTTTACGCACCTTGGTGGCAGGGCAAACCGTGGGCAACTGGCGTGCCCCCGACGACCAGACCTACGATGTGAATGTGCGACTAGACCCTAGCGCCCGAAACACGCTGCAAGACCTGGAACGCTTGCCATTCGGTGTGACCAACCCTGCCGACGGCAGCATCCGCAACGTTCGCTTGGGACAGGTTGCCAAAGTGACCGAAACCACAGGCTCCAACCAGATCAACCGACGTGACCTGATGCGCGAGGTGTCGATCAACGCCAATGCTTACGGCCGAACCGCGGGAGAGGTCTCAGCCGACATCAAAAAAGTGATGGAAGCAATGCCTTTTCCTGCTGGCTATCGCTACCAGTTTGGCGGCTCCACCAAAAGCATGAACGAGTCTTTCGGTTATGCACTGTCGGCCTTGATCATGGCCATCATCTTTATTTACATGATTCTGGCCAGCCAGTTCAAGAGTTTTTTCCAGCCCATTGCGTTGATGACCTCGCTGCCACTGACTTTGATCGGTGTGGTGCTCGCTTTGATGGCATTTCGCTCGGCACTGTCGATGTTCTCCGTCATTGGCGTGGTGATGCTGATGGGCTTGGTCACCAAAAACGCCATCTTGCTGGTGGACTTCACCATCCGTGCACGGGAGGGCATGGAGGACGCAGAGGGCAAGCCCATTCCCGGAATGGCGCGAAACGACGCGCTGCTCATGGCCGCCAAAGTGCGCCTGCGCCCTATTTTGATGACCACTTTGGCCATGATTTTCGGCATGATCCCCTTGGCATTTGCCCTGACCGAAGGCTCGGAGCAACGCGCCCCCATGGGGCAAGCCGTGATTGGCGGGGTGATTACCTCTTCTTTGCTGACCCTGGTGGTCGTGCCCGTCATGTACTGCTATATGGATGATTTGGCGCAATGGCTCCGTCAAAAAGCGGGTTTCTCTTCCGAACATCAGGCCCCGCAAGGTCCGGGCCTTTAAAATCATCCCATTTCGTCAAAATACCTCTTGGAGTCACGATGGATCTCGAACAAGCCCGTTTCAACATGATTGAACAGCAAATCCGCCCTTGGGAAGTCCTGGATGGCGAAGTGCTGGCCTTGTTGTCCACCGTCAAGCGTGAACACTTTGTGCCCACCGGGCTTCAAGCTTTGGCCTTTGTGGACATGGCGTTGCCACTTCGTGAAGGGGGTGCTCGTGGCCAGGCGATGCTGGCGCCACGCTTGGAAGCGCGCTTATTGCAAGACTTGGCCATTCAAAAGCACGAAAAAGTCCTTGAAGTTGGGACAGGTTCCGGCTACATGGCCGCCTTGTTGGGTCGCCGAGCGGCCCATGTGCTAACCCTTGAAATCGAACCGGAATTGGTTTCACAAGCACGCAAAAGTCTGGCCCTAGAGGGCGTGTCCAATGTAGAAGTTCGTCAGGCCGATGGCACAAACGGCGCCACTGCAGACGGCCCCTTTGATGTGATTATGTTGAGTGGCTCGGTGGCCGAAGTTCCGCAAGCCCTTCTGGCCCAGCTGAAAGTGGGCGGTCGCCTGGCGGCGATTGTGGGCGAAGAACCCATGATGCGGGCCACGTTCATCACCCGTAACAGCGACACCGCATGGACCACCGCTGAACCCTGGGACACCACGGCACCGCGCTTGGTTCACTTTGCAGAACACTCACACTTCCGTTTTTAATCCCCATGCAACAAATCACCCCTGCACAACTGTCAGACTGGGCCGCCAACATGGCTGGACGTCAACCCGTTTTACTTGACGTGCGTGAAGGCTGGGAATGCCAAACCGCCAGCGTCTCTCCAGCGGGCTTGGAATTTGTACACATGCCCATGCAGACCATTCCAGCGCGCTTGGACGAGCTGGACAAAACGCGACCCATTGCCTGTTTGTGCCACCATGGCAGCCGCAGCATGCAGGTGGCCGCTTACTTAGCTCAGCAAGGCTTTGAGGTCATCAATGTGGCCGGCGGCATCCATGCTTGGTCTACCCAGGTGGACCCCAGCATACCCACTTACTGATGGCCTCATGCCGATTTTTGCTCGTTAAAACCCCCAATGCCGTTATCTCTCGAAAGACTTTCATGAACCTGCGTTTATCGCCTTTATCTTTGGCCTTGACAGGCCTGTTGAGTGCCATTTTCAGCGTCCCAGCGCAAGCACAAAACTTGGTCACTTTGTTCGAGGCCGCCAAAGGCTATGACGCTGCCTACAAATCGGCGCAATCTCAATACGCCGCCAACTTGGCCAAAGCGGATCAAGCCATCGCTAACTTAATGCCCACAGCGGGCTTGACCGGTGGATTGAACAAATCCAATGTGGACTTGTTGACGGGCGTTTTGGCGGGTCAAAGCAAGTCATTCAGCAGCCTGAGTGCCAACTTGAGTGCTGTACAGCCTTTGTACCGACCCGCCAACATGGCCAACTACCGCCAGGGTTTGAAGCAAGCCGAACTGGCTACGGCGCAACTCAAAACTGCGGAGCAAGACCTGATCATCCGGGTGAGTCAGGCTTACTTTGATGTACTGGCCTCGCGCGACAGTTTGACCTTTGTTCAAGCCCAGAAAACGGCAGTCGCTGAACAATTGGCTGCTGCCAAACGCAATTTTGAAGTGGGTACTTCCACCATCACCGATACCCGCGAAGCCCAGGCACGCTATGACCTCGTGTTGGCACAAGAAATTGCAGCGGAAAACGATTTGCGCGTGAAAAAATTGGCCTTGGATTTATTGGTAGGCAACAACAATACAGAACCTAAAGGTCTGGTTTTACCCGTCCAATTGCAAACACCGCAACCTGCGGATATCAACACGTGGGTCATGCAATCGGCCGAGTTGCACCCCGCCATTGCCCAATCACGTGTCGCTTTGGACATCGCCAAACTCGAAGTGGATAAGGCCGAAGCAGGCCACAAGCCCACATTGGATTTGACAGCGGGCTTTTCACCTACGCGCTACAACAATGGCTACACCTCGACCCAGGTAGATACAAATGCCACCAGCATCAGCCTGAACTTCAACATGCCTTTGTTCGCGGGTTTTGCGACCCAAAACCGCATCAAAGAAACCTTGGCACTCGAAGACAAAGCCCGCGCTGATGTGGAAACCATCGAGCGCAATGTCGCGCAAGCTACCCGCACCGCTTATCTAGGCCTTCAATCGGGCTTGGGCCAAGTCAATGCCTTGGCGGCCGCAGAAGCGTCCAGCCAAAGCGCTTTGGACGCCAACCAATTGGGCTACAAAGTGGGTGTGCGCATCAATATCGATGTGCTGAACAGCCAAAGTCAGTTGTACCAAACCAAACGCGATCTGGCCAAGGCGCGGTACGACGTGTTGGTGGGCCAGCTCAAACTGCGCCAAGCCAATGGCAGCTTGAATGCCGATGACCTGCAAGCCGTCAACGCTTTGCTCGCCAAATAAGTCAGCCCATCGTTTGAATCACCGCTTTAGCGGTGCGTTCAGTGGCGCCTTCATGGGCCTTTGCAAAAGCCCGGGCCACTTCGGACTGCCTCATCAGCGCAGAGGCCTCATGCAAGAGTTGGTGTGCCTTTTCAAGCGCTAGCGTCATGTCCACCACCCGCACGGCAACCCCAGCTTGATCGGCCATTTCTGCCGCTTGTTCAAAATTAAAGGTGTGCTGCCCCATGATCACCGGGCAGCCGCAGGCTGCAGCCTCAATCAGGTTTTGCCCACCCCATGGCGCAAAGCTACCGCCCAGCAACGCCACCTGCGCCATGCTGTAGTACAGCGCCATTTCACCCAAAGAATCCCCTAGCCACACATCCACATGTGCCGCTTGGGCATCAGGTCCGTCGGGGGCCGTCGTACGCCATTGACTGCGACGTGACACCGTCAGCCCTTGCGAGATCAATAAAGCTTCAACCTCATTCACCCGTTGCGGATGGCGCGGCACAATCAGCCATTGCAGATCAGACACACTGGCGCCAGCTTGCCGTAAGGCCAGCCAAGACTCAAGCCAAGCGGCTTCTTCGCCTTCGCGCGAACTGGCCAGCATGGCGATGGGTCTTGAAGTTTGCAGTCGCCAGCGCAGTCCTTTTGCGCACTGCAAGGCATCAGGTTGCGCATCGAACTTGATGTTGCCCATGACCGTGTAGGCCTTGACGCCGAGTTGCTGCAAGCGCTGCGCATCGGATTCGGTTTGAGGCCAGACGGCCGTCAGCGCCTGAAAAACCGGCCGCGTCAATGCAGGCCAGCGCAGCGCTTTGCGGCTCGATCGCTCGCTCATGCGGGCATTCGCCAAGACCAAAGGCACGCCATTTTTTTGAGATTGCAAGACCAGGTTCGGCCAGACCTCGGTTTCAATCAATACCCCCATACGGGGTTTGAAATGCGTTAAAAACCGCTGCACCGCACAGGGCGTATCCCAAGGCTGCCATACCTGAATATCGCCCGGTTCAAGCAAGCGCTCGCCCTCGGAGCGGCCGGTCGCGGTCCCGTTTGTGAGCAACAAACGCATCCCAGGCTGCGCCAGGCGAAGCGCACGAATCAAGACCTCTGCCGCCCGTGTTTCACCCAAAGAGACCGCATGCACCCACACCAAGGCAGATTGCATTTCAGGCGTTTGTGTGTAGTGGCCAAACCGCTCGGGAACTGCTACGGCATACACAGGCTCGGCTTGCGCACGACGCGCCAACTTGCGACGCAGCAAAGGCTGCGCCGCCCAGACGGCCGCGTTATAAACGAGCTGTATCGGATGCATGAAAAATCAATGGGCGGGCGCTTCGAATGTGGCATCCGGTTTGACGGTACGCAGCAATGCCAACATCTGCGCCTCAATCCGTTGCAATGCAGATTCGGTGTGCCCTTCAAACCGCAACACCAGCACGGGGGTGGTATTGGAGGCACGGATCAGCCCGAACCCATCAGGCCAATCCACACGCAAACCATCGATGCTGGAAATTTGCGCCGGAGCCATGAAATGGGCCGCTGCAATGTCCAGCAACTGTTGCGTCACGGTATGCGGCTCCCCTTCCGCGCAAGCGACATTCAATTCCGGCGTGCTGAAACTGGTGGGTAAGGCATGCAATACGACGTTGCCATCGGGCGACTGGCTCAAAATTTCCAACATCCGGCAACCGGCGTAGGTGCCGTCGTCAAACCCGTACCAACGCTCCTTGAAGAAAATATGGCCGCTCATCTCGCCACCCAAAGGGGCTTGGCCCCCCGCGGCTTCAATGGCTTTCATTTTGGCTTTGATCAGCGAATGGCCCGTTTTGTACATCAAAGGCTGACCACCTGCCTTGGCGATCGCAGGGGCCAAGCGTTGTGAACATTTCACATCAAACAAAATGGTGCCGCCTGGGACGCGGCTCAGTACATCTTGTGCAAACAATTGCATTTGGCGGTCGGGGTAAATATTTTGACCATCGTGGGTCACGATGCCCAGTCGATCACCATCGCCATCAAAGGCCAAACCGAGCTCGGCACCAGTCCGCTTGAGCGCGGCGATCAGGTCATTCAAGTTCTCGGGTTTACTGGGATCGGGGTGATGGTTTGGAAAGTTTCCGTCCACCTCACTGAACAGCTCAATGACCTCGCAGCCCAAGGCGCGAAAAATGGCGGGGGCTGAAGCACCGGCAACGCCATTGCCCGAGTCGACCACAATCTTCATCGGGCGGGCCAACCGAATGCCGCCCACGATACGTTCACTGTATGCAGGGAGTACATCCAACTGACGAATGCCGCCGCCCGACTTGGCCACCCACGATTCGTCTTGCATCATCTGGCGCAAGGCGAGGATTTCGTCGCCATAGATGGCGCGCCCGCCCATGACCATTTTGAAACCGTTGTAATCTTTGGGGTTGTGACTGCCCGTCACCATGATGCCACTGGCGCACACGGTGTGAGCCGCAAAATACAACATCGGGGTGGTGCACAAGCCGATATCAACCACCTGCACACCTGCAGATACCAATCCACGCACCAAGGCCGCCAACAAAGTCGGACCGCTCAAGCGCCCATCACGCCCCACGGCCACTGTGGATTGCCCCTCAGCCATGGCCTGCGTCCCAAAAGCTTCCCCCAAGCCTTCAGCCAACTCTTCGTCAATGGTGCTCGGCACGATGCCGCGAATATCGTAGGCCTTGAAAATAGTGGGAGTAACTTGCATGGTGCCTCAAAAAATGTGGCGTCGCCAACACGCCAGCGCGGGTGCACGGTGTCGGTAACAATGAAGACCCCATTGTATAAGCCCCACTTTGCTGGAGTGACCATGACCGAACGACTGACCCAAATTGCTTACGAGGATTTACCCGCTGAAGTGCGCCCTCTGGCCGATGACATCCTGAAAATCTCCAGTGCCGCCTTGGGCGGGCCCTACAACGCCTTGTTGCGCAGCCCCGAAATGGGCCGCCGCTGTTTTGATCACCTGGACTATTTGCGCTTTAAAACCTCGGTCAACAAACGTTTGAACGAATTCGCCATCCTGATTCAAGCGCGAATTTCCAATGCCCAGTTCGAGTGGTGGGCCCATGAAAAAATTGCCCGCAAAGCAGGTTTGTCAGATGAAGTGATGCTTGATTTACAACACTGCACACGCCCGCGAGCGATGCAAGCCGACGAGCGCCTGGTCTATGACTATTGTGTTCAACTCTCTTTGAACCACCGGGTGCCGGATGCCTTATGGCAAGAAGCCATTGATCAAATGGGTGAGCAGGCGGTGATCGACCTGACGGTGCTTTCAGGTACTTATGTGATGGTGTCGATGCTTTTGAATGCCACCCAAGTGGGCATACCCCAAGGTGGCGTGGCCCCACTGAAAGTGATGGACCCAGTAGAAATTCGCCAACGCTTGCTGGCATGATGACCCCATAGCACCAGGAGCACACCGTGAACACACGCATGATTCGCCCATTTATCGCCCTTGTATTGGCACTGACAAGCCTGCAAGCGGCGGCACAAGACTTCCCCAATCGGGCCATCACCATGATGATGCCTTACGCGCCCGGCGGCCCCGGTGACACGATCACCCGCGTCTTCGCAGGCGCCATGCAAAAGCATTTGGGACAACAAATTGTGGTGGACAACACCGCCGGTGCCTCAGGCTCTATCGGCACTGCCAAAGTGGCGCGCGCCAAACCCGATGGCTACACCCTGCTGATGATTCATGTCAGCCACGCGACCAACACGGCGATGTACAAAAACTTGCCCTACCACCCGGTGGACGATTTTGAGCCGATCGGGCGGGCCACCAATGGCCCGATGGTGATCGTCACCCGCAATGACTTTCCGGCCAAGGACCTGAACGAGTTTGTGAGCTACGTCAAAGCCAACGGCCCCAAGATCAGCTTGGCGCATGCGGGCGTGGGATCGGCTTCGCACCTGTGCGGTTTGATGATGATGAACGCCTTGAATGTGAAGATGAATGAAATTCCCTACAAAGGCACTGGACCCGCGTTGACCGACCTGATGGGTGGGCAAGTGGACGTTTTGTGCGATCAAACTTCAGGCACGGTACCGCCAGTCAAAGGCGGCAAAATCAAAGCCTACGCTGCTGCAGGCAAAACACGTTTGAGCGGTCTGCCCGATGTGCCCGCCATATCCGAAGCTGGTGTGCAGGGTTTTGACATCAACATCTCTTTCGGTCTGTATGCCCCCAAAGGTACGCCCAAACCGGTGATGGACCAATTGACGGCGGCCTTGCAAAAATCGGTGTCAGATCCCGATGTGCGCCAGCGCCTGGACGGGATGGGTATTTCAGCGGTGACACCCGACCAAGCCCGGCCCGAAGCGCTGCGTGCCCACTTGAAGTATGAGATCGACACCCTCGGTGCTTTGCTGACCAAAGCCGGGGTGAAAGCGAATTGAACAACTGGCTCCCGCTGCTGCTGACTTTGGTGATACAGGCCATGGTCGCCATGGCGCTACTGACCCTCCCCGTGATGGCCCCTGTCGTCGCACAAGATTTGCTCATTTCTCCGGCATTGGTCGGGGTTTACGTGTCGATGACTTATGCCGGTGCGATCACCGCCACCTTGATGGGAGGCGCCACGGTCAACCGGTTCGGTGCCATCCGCGTCAGCCAATGGGGCTTGCTGATGTGTGCTGCAGGCTTGTTGCTTTGCGCAGTCCCTTGGCTTCCCGCCATGGGCCTGGGTGCGTTGTTGATTGGCATAGGCTACGGCCCGATCACCCCCGCCAGCTCACACTTGCTGGCGCGCACCACTCCCAAACACCAGATGTCTTTGGTCTTCTCACTCAAGCAAACTGGCGTACCCTTGGGCAGCCTGATGGCCGGCGCCATCGTGCCCCCCATGCTGCTGGGCATAAGTTGGCATGCCAGTTTGGGCGTGGTCGCGGCCGTTTGCGTTGGCTGCGCAGCCCTTTCACAACCTCTGCGGGCAGAACTGGACAACGACAGACAAGCTGATCTGCCCATGCGTTGGGGCAGCTGGAAACAACCCATCCGCTTGGTCTTGGCACACCGGACCTTATCCACCATGGCGGCCTGCTCGTTCATGTTCTCGATGGTGCAACTGTCACTCACAACCTACTTGGTCACTTTTTTGCACGATGATTTGGCCTACGGACTCATCGCCGCGGGGCTGGCATTGTCTTTGACACAACTCGGCGGGATGGCAGGTCGCATTGCATGGGGCTATATCGCAGACCGATGGCTGGGCGCCCGACGTGTGCTCTTGCTGCTGGCCGGTTTGATGGCGCTGGGCGCCTTGGCCACCACAACCTTGAGCCACGACACACCGCAATGGGCTGTGATCTTCATACTCGTGACCTTTGGCGCCTCGGCCATTGGCTGGAACGGGGTTTACCTGGCCGAGGTGGCCAGACGTGCACCCGAAGGCATGGCCAGCATGGCCACGGGCGGCACCTTGGCCTTCACGTTCTTGGGCGTGGTCATCGGCCCGCCCATCTTTGGGGCCTTGTCCACCTGGTTTGGCACTTACCGCGCAGGTTTCATGGGGTTAATGGTGGTGGCCAGTGTGAGCGGGAGTTTGTTATTCTGGAGCCAGCGGAAAACATCCCACAGCCCCTCGCCCACTTAAAGTGATATTCGCATGCGCTTTCATCCTCAGACCGTTTGCTTCCCCTGTGAAAGCCCCTTGGGCACCCTCACGCTGTCGGCCAGCCCCTTGGGTTTGTCCGGCGCGTTTTTTGAGGGCCAACGCCATCTGCCGAACATGCAAGCGTGGACGGTCGATGCGCACAACCCTTTTATCCAAAGCACCCTGCAGTGTCTCAAGGCCTATTGGGCTGGTGACGCGCAGGCACTGAACGATCCGTTTCCCGTTCCGTTCGATTTAACCGGTGGCACCGATTTTCAGCAATCGGTCTGGCGGGCTTTGTTGCTGATTCCCGCGGGACAAACCCAAACTTATGGGCACATTGCGAAAGCCTTGCACAACCCCAACGCCGTGCGGGCGGTCGGCGCTGCCGTGGGACGCAATCCGATCAGCCTGATCGTGCCCTGCCACCGCATTGTGGGCTCAGACGGCCAGTTGACGGGGTATGCCGGTGGCTTGTGGCGCAAGGCCCATTTACTGACCCTTGAAAAGGCTTTGCCTTTGCCTTTGCCTTTGCATACACCTGCAAATTCGATGCAAGCGCAACCCTTGTCCTTGTGAGGCTCAAGTCCGTTTTGACCACAAGCCCCAAAATCCAGCGCTGGCAGACTGAATTCCTGTTGCTCGCCATGATCTGGGGGGCCTCATTCCTGTTCATGCGCACCGCCGCCGTCGAATTTGGCGCCTTGCTGACTGCGGGACTTCGGGTAGGCATTGCAAGCTTATTTCTGCTGCCCTTGCTGTTGATAAGAGGTCAAGGGCCTGTGCTGCGGGCGCACTGGAAGCCGGTCTTCTTGATCGGTATTTTCAACTCGGCTTTGCCTTTTGCGCTGTTTTCTTTTGCAGTGCAACACATCACCACCGGTCTGTCGTCAATCCTCAATGCCACAGTGCCCTTGTTTGGCGCCATGGTCGCCTGGGTCTGGTTGGGCGACAGGCCCACACTGTCGCGCGCCATCGGCTTGGGTGTTGGATTTTTAGGCGTTTTATTGCTCGCAGCGGGTGAAGCCAGCTTCAAACCCAATGCCTCCGGTATCGCACCCCTGTGGGCTGTGGCGGCCTGTTTATTGGCCACATTGAGCTACGGGGTTTCGGCGAATTTTGCCAAACGATTTATCTCTCATGTTCCGCCGCTGGCCACCGCCACCGGCAGCCAAATGGGCGCAACACTGGCCCTGCTGGTGCCTTCGTTGTTGACCATTCCTTCAGACTCGCCCAGCTTGCAAGCCTGGGGCGCACTGGTCGTTGTGGGTGTGGTGTCCACAGGTGTGGCCTACATTTTGTATTTCAGACTGATTGACCAAACAGGGCCCGCACGGGCCTTGACGGTCACCTTTTTGGTGCCGGTCTTTGCCATTGCTTATGGCGTGGTTCTGCTGGGCGAGCACATCACACCCTGGATGATTGTTTGCGGCCTGGTCATCGTGCTTGGCACAGGACTGGCCAGTGGCTTGCTTCAACTGCCCTTCAGAGGTGACCGCACATGAACCCTGTTTTTCGACTGCTTTTGCGCTGCGGGATCGGGGCCCTGACCTTATGGCTGATGGGCTGTGCCACCGCCCCACCCGAAGGCATGACGGCTGTGAGTCCGTTTGATGTCCAACGTTACCAAGGCACTTGGTACGAAGTGGCGAGACTCGATCATTCGTTTGAACGTGACATGCGCGATGTCACAGCCCACTATGCCTTGCAAGCCGATGGCAGTGTGCAGGTCCTGAATCGCGGCTTTGACATGAAGAAAAACGACTGGCGAGAAGCCATTGGCAAAGCCAAGTTCATTGGCGACATTCAACGGGCCTCACTCAAGGTCTCATTTTTTGGTCCTTTTTACGGTGGTTACCATGTGATTGCGCTGGACCCCGACTACCGCTGGTCCATGGTGGTCGGACCGGACCGCGATTACCTGTGGATTTTGTCGCGCAGCAACACACTCGACCCCGTGGTTAAGGCGCAATTACGCAACCAGGCGTTGGCTTTAGGCCTGCCCTTTGATCGTTTGATTTGGGTGGAGCACCAGCGGTAATAGCCCCTGGCACGGGCAGGGTGTGAGACTTTGTGAGGCACCACGGTGGGTGCAATGGAATAATCTGCAACAAATTAGGCAAACGCAAAGGTAAAGGCAATGGGCATGTTTTCAACTTTTATGGAATTTCGTCGCGGTCTATTGATCACGCTGGGCACCATCGCCTTGGTGGCGACCCATCACGCCTCTGCACAAAATGCCCCAGCGACACCCTCCGCACCTATCAAATTGATTGTGCCCTTCTCCCCCGGTACAGGCATCGACCTGATTGCCCGTACCGTGGGTCCCAAACTGTCGCAAAAACTCAACCGCGCCGTGGTCGTAGAAAACCGCGTGGGCGCATCGGGCAATATCGGCACTGAAGCGGTGGTCCGCGCCGCACCCGATGGCAACACCTTGCTGGTCAGCGTGAACACGCTGGTGATGAACCCCCCTCTTTACCCCGGCATGAGTTTTGATCCCGTCAAAGACCTCAGCCCCGTGACGCTGACCAGCTGGGGCCAATTGCTTTTGGTCACACACCCGAAATCAGGCTTCAAAACCGCTGGGGATTTGTTGGATGCAGCCAAACGGCAACCCGGCCGCATCAATTACGCCTCCCCCGGGGTCGGCACGCCGCACCATTTGTCGATGGAATTACTCAAAAATACCGCCCAGGTATTTTTGACCCACATCCCCTACCGCGCCAGTGGCCCTGCCGTCACCGACTTGCTCGGCGGCCAAGTGGACGCCATGTTCTTGCCCATCCATGTGGCCCTGCCGCACATTCGCAGCGGGCGCATGGTGCCATTGGCCATTGGCAGTGACAAACGCCATCCGTTGCTGTCAGACCTCCCTACGCTGGCCGAAGCCAAAGTGGGCAAAGTCAACGTCGACATGTGGTTCGGCATTTTTGCACCCAAGGGAACACCCGCTGACGTCGTGGCTTTGCTGAATCGCGAGATCAATTTGATTCTGAAAACCGAAGACACGCAAAAAACTTTTCAATCCCAAGGCATGGACCCCAGCGGCAGCAGCCCGGAAGAGTTTGCCCGGGTTGTCGAGCGTGACGCGGTCCGTTGGGCCCAATTGATCAAAGCACAAAACATCAAGGCAGAGTGAACATGGCTATTTCAATCATCGGCGGCGGCATCGCAGGTTTGAGCTTCGCCCTGGGCTTGCATCAAAAAGGTATCGCTTGCGAGGTTTATGAAAGCGTGCCGGAAGTGAAAGAAATTGGTGTCGGCATCACCTTGCTCCCACATGCCATGAAAGAGCTGGCCGCTATTGGGGTGCAAGCGCAGCTCGAAGCCATGGGCATCGAAAATCTGGAGAGTGTGTTCTTCACCCGCCACGGTCAATACGTGTACCGCGAAGCCCGCGGCCGTCACGCCGGTTATGCCTTGCCAGAGATCGGCATTCACCGCGGCAAACTGCACCGCATTTTGTTTGATGCGGTGTGCAGCCGTCTTGGCTCGGAACACGTTCACACAGGACATCGCTGCAGCGGCTTCACGCAAGACGACGACGGCGTGACGCTGCGTTTCGATTTGGCAGGGGGTGGCCAACGCAGTGTGCGCAGCGAACTGGCCGTGGCATGCGATGGCGTGAATTCGGCCGTGCGCAAACAAATGCACCCTGACGATAAAGTGTGCTTTGGCGGCATCAACACTTGGCGCGGCGTGACCATTCACCCACCAATCCTCACAGGAAAAAGTTACCTGCGCATAGGCACCGTCGAACAAGGCAAGATGGTGATCTACCCGATTCAAGACAACGTGGATGGCAAGGGCAATCAGCTCATCAATTGGGTGGCTGAATTGCAACGCCCTGATGCGGCCATGAACGATTGGAACAAGCCGGGTGACGTCCAAGTCTGTGCCGACATTTACAAGGACTGGAAGTTTCCTTTCCTTGACGTGCCTCAAATGATTTTGGATTCTGAAAGCGTACTCGAGTACCCCATGGTCGACAAAGATGCTTTACCCTTCTGGACGCAAGGACGTGTGACCTTGATGGGCGACGCAGCCCACCCCATGTACCCGCGTGGCTCCAACGGCTCGGCGCAAGCCTTGATCGATGCCCGCACGCTGGTGGACTGCTTGGTTCAAAACCATTCGCAAACTCAAGCGCTTGTCCAGTACGAGTCATTGCGACTGCAAACCACGGCCAAAGTCGTGCAAACCAACCGCACCGTGCCACCCGACTTCATCATCATGAAAGCCGACGAGTTGAGCCAGGGTCAACCCTTCGACAACATCGATGATTTGATCAGCCAGGACGAACTGCGCCAAATTTCAGAGAACTACAAAAACATCGCAGGCTTTGCGCTCAAAACTTGACGCCAGATAACCGGTCTTACTGAGGTCCAGCCAACCGGTTTTTCCAAGACTTCGGGATTTCAACAGGCAAGCTCATCAGCATGAAACTGAATGACTTGCCGTGGCTGTCCAGATTGAGTGCGCTGTTCACGCCGCCATCCAAGACATCGTCAAGGACAAAATTCATCGACTGAAGTTGCGGCAGCAAGAAGCGCTGTACACGGCTGGGCTTTCGCGAAGCAAAAAGTTGCGCCACCTTGTCTTCAGTCACTTGGGCCACCAGCAGGGGCCAGAATTCTTCGCGCCAGGCAATCACGCTGATGTTGGATCGATTGCCTTTGTCACCCGTGCGGCCATGGGCCAACTGATCGAGGGTCACGACCAGGGTGTCAGCTCCGAGGTTCATACTTTCTCTCCAAGGGCTGCGGGCTGCCAGATGTCAAACCGGCTGGGGACGCTGCTTTGCGGCAGCAAGCAAGAGACCAAACCCAGTCGCATTCGCAAGCCAGTGCGCACACCACCGCCGCCTGCAGGGCCGCAGGTGTAAAGCGCGTTCACTTCGCGCAAGAGTTGCTCAGCCACCGCTTTGTCTTGATGCGATGCCGCGATACGCAAACGCACATCGGTATGACCGGCGTCAGGCAAAGCCGCCAGCAATGCACCCGCATCATCGGCCCAAATGCTTGACACGCCAATCAAGTCCACACGCAGACTCAGAAGCGGCAAACGCTCACGCAGAATGTCACCTGCCAAGCGGGCACGGGCCTCAGCACGCGGGCCTGCATAAGAAATTTCACCTTCGGCAAACCAGCCATTTTCATGGCACATATTGACCTTCAAATGGGCAGGTCGCGGATGCCCTTTGACGCCCGACAACCTGACGCAATCAGACCCCAGTTCGGTCACCATGGCCAGAGTGATGTCGGCCACCACATCCGGAGTGATGTACGCAGCGGGGTTGTCTATTTCGTAGAGCAGTTGCTCTTTGACGGTATGGCTGTCGATGCACCCGCCCGTGCCTTGGGGCTTGGTGAGGGTGCAACTGCCATCGGCTTCGATGCGGGCGATAGGAAAGCCGACATGGGCCAGATCGGGCAGGTCTTTGAAACCCGGGTCAGCGTAATAACCGCCCGTGACTTGCGCGCCGCACTCCAGCAAATGGCCAGCCATGGTGGCGCCGGCCAAAGCATCCCAATCATCAGGCTTCCAGCCAAAGTGGGCCATCGCAGGGCCCAACGTCAAGGACGGATCGGCAACCCGCCCACACACCACGAGGTCGGCCCCTGCGTTCAAAGCCTGGGCTATAGCCTGTGCGCCCAGATAGGCGTTGGCGCTGACCAAGGGGTGGGGCAAAGACTGCGCGAGCGACAGGACTTCGGGGTGTGCCCGCACATCATCCCCAGACACCACGGCAATGCGCGGCGCCCTCAAGTTCAGGCTGCGCGCCAGCTCGGCAATGGCATCGGCTGCAGCCAAGGGGTTGGCCGCGCCGAAATTGCTCACAATGCGAATGCCGTGCATCAAACAGCTTGCCAAGACGGGCCTCAGATAGTCCAACAACAAAGGTTCATAGCCAGCAAGGGGGTTGGCCACACGGGCTAATTGCGCCAGGGCGAGGGTGCGTTCCGCAAGGGTTTCGAAAATCAAAACCGCAGACCCTCCACAGGTGTGCAAACCATCTATCAGGTCTTGCACCACGGGACTGGCCGCATCGGTCCGGTCCCCCGAAAAACCGGCGCCGCATCCTATGCGCAAAGGCTGAGTGGGATTGTGAAATTCAGACATGGATCGCTTTCATCACAATCTGTGTGATCGGTTGGCCCAAGGCTCTGGCGCGCAATTGACCGCAACCACCGTCCACATCCTGTCCGGCAGATTGGCGAAGCTTGGTCAAAATGCCGCGCTGATGCAAGCTGCGGGCGATCTGGGCGGCACGTTCCCATGATGGCCGCTGGTAGGGCAAATCATCGACCGCGTTGTAGGGGATCATGTTCATCAGGGCATATTTTCCATGCAGCAAACGCACAATGCCTTCGATCTCTTCGTCGCTGTCATTGATGCCTTCCAGCAGGGTCCATTGGTACTGTATCGGGTAGCCCGTCGCACGAGCATACGATTCACCCATGTCGACCAAGTCTTGGGGGCTGATGCGTGGCGCCTTGGGCAAGAGCTTGACGCGCAAATCAGCGCGGGTGGTGTGCAGTGACAAGGCCAAAGCAGGCTTGACGGGGCCTTCTAATAACTGCGTGAAAACGCGTTCATCGCCCACCGTTGAAAAGACTAAATTTTTGTGCCCAATATTGCCCACGGTGCCCAGCAATTCAATCGCCTGCATCACATTGTCCAAATTATGGGCTGGCTCACCCATGCCCATGAAGACCACTTTTTTCACGGGCCGCATCTGGCGTGCCAAGGCGACTTGGGCCACCATTTCACCGCCTGTCAGTTGGCGAATCAAGCCCGACTTGCCGGTCATGCAAAACACACAACCGACTGCGCAGCCCACCTGACTGGAGACACACAAGCCATCGCGGGGCAACAGCACACTTTCAACCGTTTGACCATCAGACAAACCGACCAGCAGGCGAGATGAGCCATCGCTGGCGGGGTGAGCAGAAATCAATGTCGCCAAGCCGGCCAACTGTGCGCTCAACGCGGGCAGCGCATGGCGCAAGGTTGCGGGCATGAAACTCTCGAGCTTGCGCCGACCGCTGTCTTGCGGCAGTGCTTGACTCCACAGCCGCAGCACACGGGCTGCGTGCTTGGGGCGAGCCCCCAGTGTCAATAGTTGCTCTCGTAATGTGTCTAAGCGCAAGGGAGACCTCAATAATGCGGCGGCAACTCGTCGCGCAAGTTGCGTTCCGCCGAAGGGCCGCCTTCAGGCATTTGGCGGCGCAGTTGATTCATCTCGGCCATCAAGGCATCCATGCTTTGCTGCTGTTGGTACACCAACTGATTGAGTTGCTCGAGCAAGTCTTCGGCATAGCTGGATTTGATTTCCAGTGCCATCAGGCGCTCTTCTGTGTGAGGATCATGGGACATTCCTGTATTGGACCTTATTTTTTGACCCTTGACAGCCTTGCCTCGGACTTTCAACGCCATGAATGTGACTCACATCCTTTGACACACTCTGCGTTAAATGTGACAAACTAGCACACCTTCATTCACACGGTAACCATTTGACATGAACTTCTTGAGCGTCCACGTCCCATCCACTCGAACTTATTCATGGCTACCCCTTATTTTGGCAGGCGCTGTCTCAATGTGTACGCCGGCTTGGGCCGCACCTGATGCCGGTGTATGGATGCAGGTGCAAACCCATAAACAGCCCCTGCTGGATACGCTGCGCGACTTGGTAGCCATTGAATCAGGCAGCGGCGACCGTGAAGGTCTCGACAAAATTTCTCAATTGATTCACGACCGACTCCGCGCTTTGGGCGGTCAGGTTGAATTCATCGAAGCGCCTGCCAATGCCTACCGCATGCACGACACACCAGGCAAGATCGGCCGAATGGTCAAAGCCACGTTCACTGGAACCGGCACAAAAAAGATTTTGCTGATAGCCCATATGGACACCGTGTACCTCAAGGGCATGGGCGTCAAACAACCATTTCGCATTGATGGCAACAAAGCCTATGGCCTGGGCATCGGTGATGACAAGGCCGGCATTGCGGTGATTTTGCACACACTGGCCACACTGCAGGCCCTCCAGTTCAAGGAGTACGGGCAACTGACAGTGCTGATCAACGGCGATGAAGAAATCAGTTCACCCGCCTCCCGCCATATGCTCACACAGCTTGGGGCCGAGCACGACTTAACCCTGTCCCACGAAGGCTCCCCGGTCAATTCAGACCAACTCTCGCTCGCCACAGCAGGTATTGCCGCCGTCAACCTGAAAGTCACAGGCAAAGCCTCTCATGCGGGCAGCGCTCCAGAACGGGGGCTGAACGCCATTTACGAGTTGTCGCATCAAATCTTGCAAACACGCAATTTTTCAGACCCCAGTAAAGGCGTCAAAATGAACTGGACCATGGTCTCCGGCGGTACCAACCGCAACGTCATCCCGGCCCAGGCCCAAGCCGCCGCCGATGTGCGCGTGGAACGCATTGAGGACTACGCGGGTCTGGAGTCCCGCATCAATCACACGATCCAGAATCAACTGATTCCCGGGACTCAGGTGGCCATGACTTTTGAGCAACGCAGGCCCCCGCTGGAGTACAACCCCGCACAAGTGGTGGTGGGAAAGCATGCACAAAAAATTTACAGCGAAATCGGGCGAACTCTAAAAGTGCTCGACAGCGTTGCGGGCGGCGGCACGGATGCGGCCTTTGCCGCCCTGAAAACCAAAAACCCGGTACTGGAACGCTTTGGTCTTCTCAGCTTTGGGGCCCACTCCAATGACGATGAATACATCTTGATCGATTCGATTGAACCCCGGCTCTATCTGGCGTCGCGATTGATCATGGATTTTTCTCGCGGTCTCGTTCGCTGAAGCGTCAACAACCACTGACATCGAGATGAAAAAATTCTTATTCTTCTTGCCATGCATTTCCCTGTGCATGACCCTGCATCTGTCCGCCCAAGCCGTCGAACTCAAAGTCCTCAGCGGCAATGGTTCGCGTCCAGCGGTCATTGAATTAACCAAACAATTTGAACAGGCGACAGGCCACAAAGTCAGCGTTGAATTCGCAGTCAACCCCGATGTCAAAAAGAAAATCGAATCTGGTCAGTACTTTGACGTGACCGTGCTGAATCCGCCAGTTCTGGACCAGTTGATTCAACAAGGCAAAGTTCAGGCCAACTCTCGGGCCGTGATGGGCCGCATCGGATTGGGCGCTGCCATCAAGGCGGGCGCACCGAGGCCTGATATTTCAACCCCTGAGGCCTTCAAGAAAACGCTGTTGAGTTTGCGTTCAGTGGCCTATCCAGGCGATGGGGCCAGTGGCATTTACTTTGTCAGCCTGATCGATCGTTTGGGCATTACCCATGAAATGAAATCCAAAATGCGGCCCATGCCTGGCGAGTACAACGTCGAGGTGGTTGCCACCGGCGACGTTGACATGGTGGTGGTCGTGGCATCCCGCATTTTCGGTGTGCCGGGTGTGGACATGATCGGGCTGTTACCGAAAGAGTTGCAAACCTGGATTGGCTTTGCCACAGGGATCAGCAGCAACACACAACACCTGCAAGCTGCGCGTGACCTGACCCGCTTTTTGACCGCTCCCGAGGCCGCCAAGGTCTACACCCGCATGGGCATAGAACCCGGCGTTGAATGATCCGGATACTCGGTCAATATGACCGAGGCAATCCAATCACGTGTTCCGCCAAATAGGCCAAAATCAAATTGGTCGAGACGGGTGCCGTCCTTTGCACGCGCGCTTCGCGCCATTTGCGTTCGACATCGTACTCGCGCGCATAGGCAAAACCGCCGTGGGTCTGGACACAGGCTTCGCCTGCCTCCCATGCAGCTTCCGCACTCAAGAGTTTGGATAAGTTGGCTTCTTCGCCACAAGCTTGTCCTGCCTCAAACATCGCTGCAGCTTTTCGCAACATGAGTTCAGCGGCTTGCGATGCAGCGTAGGCTTTGGCAATCGGGAACTGAATGCCTTGGTTCATGCCAATCGGGCGGTCAAACACAATTCTTTCGTTGGCGTATTTGGCGGCGGTACGGATGAACCATTTGGCATCGCCAATCGATTCATGTGAAACCAAAATGCGCTCGGCATTCATGCCATCCAGGATGTAGCGAAAGCCCTTGCCCTCTTCACCAATCAGGTTTTCAGCTGGCACGCGGAGACCGTCGTAAAACACTTCGGTGGTGTTGTGATTGATCATCGCTTTGATCGGTCGGATGGTCATTCCCTTGCCTATGGCTTCGCGCATATCGACCAAAAATACAGACAAGCCTTCCGTTTTACGCGTGACCTGTTCTATCGGTGTGGTGCGGACCAATAACAGCATCAAATCAGAAAACAAGGCGCGTGAGGTCCATATCTTCTGGCCATGAATGACATAGTGATCGCCATCTCGTACAGCGCGGGTTTTGAGTTTGGTGGTGTCTGTGCCCGTCGTCGGTTCGGTCACGCCGAAAGCTTGGAGCCGGAGTTGTCCGCTGGCAATGCCGGGCAGGTATTTGTTTTTTTGCGCCGTACTGCCATGCCTTAAGAGGGTGCCCATGGTGTACATCTGCGCATGCACCGCTGCCGCATTGGCACCGCTGGCATGGATTTCTTCCAGCACCACGCCGGCCGCGCGCAAGGGCAATTGCGCACCGCCATATTCTTCAGGGATCAGCGCAGCCAAATAACCGGCCTCGGTCAGGGCTTGTACAAACGCATGCGGATAGGCTTCTTGTTCGTCCACCTCTCGCCAATAGGCACCAGGAAATGCGGCGCAAATTTTACGAACGCTGTCGCGAATTTCAGGAAAGTCTTCGCCCAGGCTGATGCTGATTTCTTGAGACGGGTTACTCATGTGGGTGTGCTCTTGATAACTTGGAGTGCCCGGAGTGCTTCCAGGGTGGTGCTGCCCAACGCAGGGGATGCGTGACGGGGCTGGGGACGTGCCCCGTTGAAACGGATGGGCAAGCCCATCAACGGAATGGTGCTGCCAGGAACATCTTGCAGAATATCAAGGGCTTGCAACTGAGGATGCTGGACCATGTCTGCGACATTTTGCACCGGCGCGCAAGGCACGCCAACCGCATCGAGCAGCGCGGTCCAATCGGCATTGCTTCGCTGCACAAAACAAGGCTCAATCAATGCATAGAGCGTGGCGGCATGCGTCACGCGCAAGGGATTGCTGATAAAACGCGCATCCTGCGCCCATTCGGCATGCCCCAACACCGCACACAATTTTTGAAACAAGCCATCATTGCCGGCCGCGACCACCAAGTGTCCATCACCGGTGGCATAGGCCCGGTAAGGCACGATGCCTGTTTGACCCGAGCCTTGCTTTTGCGGCACCTCCCCGCTGGCCAGGTATTGCGCCGCATAAATCGACATCCAGCTGGCCGCAGTTTCAAACAAGGAGACATCGACAACCTGCCCCAATCCAGTGCTGTGGCGTTGGTGCAAGGCACTGGTGATCCCCAACGCGGCCCACATGCCTGCGCCCATGTCTACGATCGAAGGCCCCACACGGACCGGCTGTCCTGAGGGCTCACCCACCACGCTCATGATCCCACTGAAGGCCTGCATCAATGGGTCATAGCCTGGCCGATTGGCCATGGGGCCAACCCCACCGAAGGCGCCCAGATTGCAATAGATCAAAGCAGGTTTGCGTGCGCACAAAACTGCGGCGCCAAGGCCCAGCTCTTCGACCTGCCCAGGCCGCATGTTTTGCAGCACCACGTCCACATGGGCGTCGATCCACTGCAAGAGTTGACCGCATTGGGCGGTATCTCGCAGATCCATCACCACCGATTGCTTGCCCCGGTTCAAGGCCTGAAAAGTGGCCGCGGCGTGGTCCACAAAGGGCGGGCCCCATTTGCGTGCGTCGTCACCAGCGGGTTTTTCGATCTTGATGACCTGTGCGCCCATGTCACTGAGAATTTGTCCCGCAAAGGGAGCGGCCACACTGTGCCCCAACTCCAGCACCATCACCCCCGTCAAGGGCAATACAGCTTGTGATGATGTTCCCATTCCTTATTCCGGCTTGATGCCCGCTTGCTGGATCAATTTGCCACGTTGCTCGAACTCTTTGCGGACCTGCTCAGCAAATTCTTCGGGCGTATTGGCCACCACACCCAAGCCCATGGTGTCTAACTTGGCCGTGATTTCCGGATCGCGAAGCGCCTTGACCAATTCAGCGTGCAAACGCTTGGTCACAGCGGGCGGCAATTTGGCGGGTGCGAAAAACCCAAGCCATGAATTCATTTCAAAGCCTGGCAATGTTTCAGAAAATGTCGGCACCTGAGGCAAGCCTGGGTAACGCGTGGTGGAGGTAAATCCAATCGCTTTGAGTTTGCCGCTTTTGATATGCGGTAACACCGTAATCAAACTGGAGAAGACCATCGGGATCTGGCCCCCCATCAGATCAGAAACAGCAGGCGCCCCGCCTTTATAGGCCACATGAACGAAGGGCATTCCTGTGAACTGCTTAAGCAGCTCACCCGCCAAATGGTGCGGGGAGCCCGCGCCCGAACTGCCGTAGGACAACTGTTCGGGGTGTTGCTTGCCAAATGCAATCAATTCAGCCAAATTTTTGGCGGGAATGCCGGGGTGCACCACCAGGACAATCGGATTGGCCACCGCCTGCGTCAAGGCGGTAAAGTCTTTGACCGGATGAAAGGTCGGCGTGGCGGTGAGGTACATGTTGGCGGTATGGGTGGCGTCCGTGCCCACCATCAGCGTGTAGCCATCGGCAGCGGATTTGGCGACAAAGTCAGAACCAATATTGCCACTCGCACCGCCCTTGTTGTCCACGACAACGGGTTGACCCATGCTGACAGAAATTTTCTGTGACACGATGCGCCCCAGACTGTCCGTTGATGCACCGGGGGGGTAAGGCACCACCATGCGCAAAGGCTTCATTGGAAAGTCTTGTTGCGCTCCCACCAGCGTGCAAAAAATCGCAACAACACATCCCATCGCGAGTTTCAAAACAGGTCGTTTCATGGGGCATCTCCAAAGCTTAGAATGTACGGACAATATAATGGACCACCCGGAATGTCAATCGACACGGGTCACAAAGGCTCACATGGAAAACTCAGATTTACACCGCCCCATGGCGGGACGAAGCGCGATCGTCACAGGCTCTGGTCGCAACATTGGGCGTGCCATCGCCCTGTCTCTGGCCCGCCTTGGCGCCCGTGTGGTGGTCAATGGCCACAGCGACACCGCCTCTGTCGACGCTGTCGTCCAAGAAATCCGGACGGCCGGTGGACAGGCCACGGGCATCATGGCGGATGTTTCAGACGATGCACAGGTCGAGCGCTTGGTTCAGCAAACCGTTGAGTGCTATGGCAGCGTTGACATGGTGATTTCGAATGTCGCCATCCGTCGCAAACAAGCCTTTTTGGACATCACGCCACAAGACTGGCAAGAAGTGCTGCAAACCAATTTAACACCGGCCTACTACCTGGCCCGCCACGCCATCCCCCACATGCTGGAAAAAAAATGGGGCCGGCTCGTTTTGATTTCCGGATTTGATGGCTTTTGGGGGCAAGTGCCTGAACGCGCCCACAACATTGCCGCCAAATCAGGCTTGCATGGTCTGGCCATGGCTTTGGCCCGAGAATTCGGCAGCCAGGGCATCACGGCCAACACGGTGGCCCCCGGTGCGATCGACACGGTTCGAGACTGGACGCAGTACACCCATCAGGACCGCCAAAAAATCGAATCCGAAATCCCACTGGGTCGCTATGGCCAACCCGATGAAGTTGCCGCCGCATGCGATCTGTTGTGCTCAGATCGGGGGGCTTTTATTTCAGGTCAAGTGATCCATGTGAACGGTGGCCACTACATGTACTGAGTGAACTGGGCCCTGTCCAAGCAGAACATCAGGGCAAGCTCTACACTGTCAATAACCGGAGACACAAGGTGGAAGTTTCATTCAGTCAAGAAATCGAGTCCCTTCGCATGGGCGATGGAGAGGTCTTTCATGGTGAAGGCATTTTGGCCATCACCAAAGCCCTGCTTCAATCAGGCGTCGCCTATGTCGGCGGCTACCAAGGTGCGCCTGTTTCGCATTTGATGGATGTCTTGGTGCAAGCCAAAGGCTACATGGATGAGTTGGGTGTGCACGTCGAAGCGTGTTCCAACGAAGCCTCTGCGGCCGCCATGCTCGGCGCATCGATTCACTACCCCTTGCGCGGTGCGGTCACCTGGAAGTCGATTGTCGGCACCAACGTGGCGGCGGATGCACTGTCCAACCTATCGTCTCCTGGCGTGTTGGGTGGCGTGTTGGTGGTGGTCGGAGAAGATTACGGCGAAGGCGCCAGCGTCATTCAAGAACGCACGCATGCCTACGCCCTGAAATCCGGCATGATTTTGCTCGACCCCAGACCCGACCTGACGCAAATGGTGGCCATGGTTGAGCACGGTTTTGCGCTGAGCGAGGCGAGCAACATGCCTGCCATGATGGAGTTGCGTATTCGCGCCTGCCATGTGCGCGGCAGCTTTGTGGCCAAGGACAACCGCCCACCGGCCATTTCGACCCGTCATTTGATGGAAGAGCCCGCCGTTTTCAATTACGCCAAACTGGCCCATCCTCCCGTCACCTTCCGGCACGAAAAACTCAAGCACGAAGAGCGTCTTCCCGCGGCAAGGCGTTACATCGTGGAACATGGCCTCAACGAGCTTAAGCCAGGTCAACACGCGGATCTGGGACTGATTGTGCAAGGCGGTTTATTCAATACGTTAGTCAGAGCCTTGCAGGGATTTGGACTGGCCGATGCCTTTGCTGAGCTGGCCATACCGACCTTGATCTTGAACGTCACGAGCCCTTTGGTGCCAGAGCAAATTGCCGACTTCTGTTCAGGCAAACGCGCTGTTTTGGTCCTCGAAGAAGGACAGCCCGAATACATTGAACAAGAAATTGCCACCTTGCTTCGAAGGCGCAATATCGACACCCCCTTGCATGGCAAAGACGTGCTGCCCATGGGCGGCGAGTACACCGCCGAAGCCATCACCACGGGCCTGTCTTTGTGGCTGGCACAAGTACTGCCCGCACTGGACACCACCTCGGTGACCCGTTGGTTGCAAGGCAACCAAGAGCGCAGGCAAGCCGTGGCGCACAGATTGGACCAAGCACTGCCCATGCGGCCGCCCGGGTTTTGCATTGGATGCCCAGAACGTCCTGTGTTTTCGGCCCTTCAATTGGCCCAAAAAACCGTCGGTCCGGTGCACGTTTCCGCCGACATCGGCTGTCATGCGCTGGGCACATTTGAACCCTTCTCGACCGGGCACACCATCCTGGGTTACGGCATGAGCCTGGCCAGCCGCGCCGGTGTCTCGCCACACATGAACCGCCGTGTGCTGTCCATCATGGGAGATGGTGGTTTTTGGCACAACGGTTTGTTGACCGGCGTGCAATCTGCCCTGTTCAATGGGGACGATGCCGTGCTCTTGATTTTCAAAAATGGCTACACCTCGGCCACCGGCACGCAAGACATTTTGTCGACCCCTTCGGAGGACAGCAAAAACAAGGCCTTTGATAAAACAGACAGTCTGGTGCACACCAACCAAACCATTGAAAACGCCTTGCGCGGTTTGGGCCTGCAATGGTTGCGCACCGTCGAGAGCTACGACGTAGCGCGCATGCGCAGCACCCTGGAAGAAGCCTTGACCTCCCCATTCAATGGCTTGAAGGTCATCATTGCCGAAGGCGAATGCCAACTCGAGCGGCAACGCCGCATCAAGCCCTGGCTGGCGAGTCTGCTGAAAAAAGGCGAGCGGGTGGTGCGTGTGAAATACGGTGTGGACGAAGACGTCTGCAATGGCGACCATGCTTGCATCCGTTTGTCCGGCTGCCCCACCCTGACGCTCAAGGACAACCCCGATCCCTTGAAGGTAGACCCCGTGGCCACGGTGATCGACGGTTGTGTCGGCTGCGGCTTGTGCGGTGCCAACGCGCACGCCGCAACACTCTGCCCGTCTTTTTACCGCGCTGAAATCGTGCAAAACCCCCGTTGGCATGAGCGCTTGCTGCACGGCTTGCGGGGCATGGTGGTGCGCGCACTTTCGCCAGCATGACTGCGAACATGAACACCTCTCAACCCATTACCTTGCTGCTGTGTGCTTTGGGCGGCGAAGGCGGCGGCGTCTTGTCCGATTGGCTGATCCATGCTGCTCGTGCGGCCGGCTACCCCGCGCAGGCGACCTCCATCCCTGGCGTGGCCCAACGCACAGGCGCCACCACGTATTACCTGGAAATTTATCCCACGCCTTTGAACCAACTGCAAGGCCGTCGACCCATCTTGGGCTTAACCCCCATGCCCGGTCGACTGGACATGCTGGTCTCCAGCGAACTGCTGGAGACGGCCCGCCAAATCGGCAATGGCATGACCAGCGACCACATCACGCGGGTGATCACTTCCTCGTCGCGCATTTTGACCACCCAAGAAAAAATGCAAATGGGCGATGGCCGCAGCGACTCTGAAGCCTTGCTGAGTTTGGTGCGCCAACATAGCCTACGCCACCACGTCATGGACATGGCGGCACTGACCCGCCAAGCGGGCACTGTAGTCAGCGCCGTCATGCTGGGCGCCATTGCAGGCAGCGGCGCTTTGCCCTGGGGACGTGAGGTTTTTGAGAAAGTCATTCAAGAAACGGGCGGTGCATCCGCCGCGGCCAGCCTGCGGGGCTTTGCATTGGGTTATGCGCATTTGGCCACCCAAGAGGTACAAGCACAACAGTTGGCGGCGTGGTTGTCGGAGGATGACCCGCAAAACACGCCGCCCACCATGGCGGGGGCGCAAGTATCGAATGCCGCCTTGGCGCTATTCCCGCTGGCCATTCGGGAACGTGTGGTTTTAGGCCATGCACGCTGCGTGGAATACCAAAGCGTCGACTACGGCAACTTGTACCTCGAGCGCCTTCAAACAGTGCTCCAAGCCGAACAAAAAGCCGATCCGGCCGGCGCAAAGGGATGGGCCTGTACACATGAAACTGCGCGTTGGTTGGCCCTGTGGATGGCTTTTGATGACATCGTCCGCGTGGCCGATCTGAAAAGTCGCCAAAGCCGTTGGCAGCGCGTTCAAAGCGAAGTCAAAGCGCAAGAAGCTGACCTGCTCAAGGTCTACGATCATTTCAAACCAGGCGTGCCCGAATTCGCAGCCATGCTCCCCACACGTTGGGCCGATGCTTTGATGCGATGGGAAAACAAACGGACAGCCAAAGGCCAATCACCCTGGGCATTGCCCTTGAAGATCGGCACCCACTCGGTGCTGGGCATGCTCGCGTTGAGAACCTTAGCCGCCTGTAAGTCACTGCGCCCCTTGGGATCACGTTATGCCCTGGAGCAATCGCTGATGACGCAATGGCTTGACGCTGTCATCCAAGGCTTGCAGCAAAGCGCCGACCTCGGTCTGGAACTGGCTCGCTGCGGTCAACTGATCAAAGGCTATGGCAGCACCAATGAGCGCGGCAAACATAATTTGCTTCACATCCTCGCGCAAGCCCTGAACCCCACAGTGCCGCAAACTGCCGAGAGCGTGACCCAATGGCGAACCGCCGCATTGAAAGACGATGCCGGCCAAGCCCTTGACACCCAACTGCGTGCGCAAGGCGCCTTGGCCCGACCTGTTCGTGAGCAACCCATCCGCTGGATGCGCAAACCCCCTTCAAACAGGATATAAAACTCAACTCAACTCAACTGAACTTGAGTGAAGAGGCCGAAAATCCAACGACTCATTGAAGCACAAAGGCGTCCTTCGAGAAGATCGAGATTTTTTTAAGTGCAAAAAGCAGCCATTGAAAGGTATCTCTTTTTAGCAGCAGAGTTATGCTGGATTACCTAATTTTCAGAAAATTAAATTCAAATCAATTCGCTTTAGGATTTACCGTCCGGTATGGTCGCAAAGTGGATACCCAGCTTCAAGCGATACTGGGCACAATGCCAACATTTGAACCCTAGTAAGGTGAGATTGCTGGACGCTTCACTTTCAATCTGCACCATTGAAAAAGCCCCCAAACTTGACGCTTGGGGGCTTTTGACTTTCTAGAAAAATTACTTGGTCACATCAAAGACCAAATTGACTTTGGAAGGTCCGAAGGATGCCCAAGGCACCACCTTGGCAAAGCTCACGCCTGGTTTGGCGTAGTCGCAAACACCCGATGGGAATATGCTTTTCAGGCGAGTCAACTCGGTGGCGCTGATCGCTACTTTGTACTCGGCCGCATCCACTGGCTTCAGTTGGCACTTCAAGTTATTGGAGGCCAAAGACACGCCAGCTTCCATTCGGGGGAAACGACCAGATGGCCACAAGGTATTGCATTGCGTTCCACTGGTGCCCAAGACCTGTTTTTCAGCAATGAATTTGTAAGGTGTGGATTTATCAGTACATCCATCCACCAAATCTGCGGGCTTGTTTTTCACCACTTTGGTTTTCTGTGGGTCCGCAGATTTATCGGCCGCAATAGCCTCCATCCACTTTTCAAAGGCCGCAATGGACTCTGGACTCAAGGCAGCCAAGGAACCTCTCCACATGACGTAGTTGTCTGCATTGCCATTGGCTTGCAGCACGCGCTCACGGGCGGCAAAGTGTTCCCATTGCATGTGGTAGTTGGTTGTATCTTCACCGTAGATATTGCTCACATCTAAAATGGGCATGGCACTCAAACCACCGCCACCATTCAAGAGCAAGCCACTTTGATTGGCCCGTAAAATGGCATCCGTGTTACCAGCTGTTCTCGACATGACGGGGTTGGCATCGGTGTCAAAACCACCCACACTGCCATTCAAATCGAGAAATTGCGTCAGCGTGATGCTGCCGGCATTCAAGGCCGTCAAGCCATATTGCACGCCCACGTTGTCGTAGGTTCTCAAACCGACGGTGGATTTGCCTGAAGGGTCCAATGGATTCGGGCCTTTGCCGTACACGTTGACACCCACGTCGTAAATGGTCGGACGCGCACCCGTAAAGTTAGGTGTACTGGGGTTGCTGTCGTAGCGCAATCCCACGGGTACGGCGGCATTCCATACAGCCGAGGCGTAATTGCCAAGCCCAGGGAATGTGGGCGCAACACGGCCGGGAACAGGGTCGGTTCGGCCCATTTGATTGCCGTTGGCATACAAGGTGATTTCACCCAAATATCCCGACACTGCCGTTTTTTGCGCTGCAGTGAATGAAGATGCAGAAGGTGCAGTGCTGGATAAATAATTGCTGATCAAATGCGCATCCATGCCCGACTGTGCAATCGTCAATGCATCAGGGAAGGTGGCATCGATCAAAGCACCATCGAACAGACCTGGAAACATATCCCCGAGCTGCAAACTGGCAATCGCACCACCCGATGTACCCGTGGATATGGTGTATTTAGGCTGCCCGAAACGCTTGATGAAATACTCCTTGGTCATGGCGGCGGCTTCACCCGAGAGCACGTTGTTGCAAGCGTTACTGGGGTGATTCAAGGTGTTGTTGGCGACGGCATAACCTCTGGACAACCAGGTGTCGTTCATGGGGTTGTAGCCAAAACCTGCAGCGCCTTGGTGGTACCAACCACCAACACAGCCTGTTCCGTGACCGTAGACCAATTTCTTGTTCCAATTCTTGGGCGGTGTCAGGGGGGTGGG
>CANBWK010000026.1 GCA_947373105.1 Comamonadaceae bacterium
GGTTTTCCAGTCGGTGCCAGTTTGGCCTTGTACCGGCCCTACCACTTGAGCCACCATCGTCACACGCAACAACCCGAAGACCCTGACCTGATTTTGTCGGCCCCGTTTCCGATCACCAAAGGCAGTTTCAAACGGAAAATGTGGCGCGACATTTTGGGCGTTACGGGTTACCAGCGGCGCCTCGAACAGTTTAAATTCACCATGGGCGACGATCCGCACCTGATCAAGCGGCTTGCGAAATTGGCTGCGCATGAAAAGTATTTCATCTCCAGCAACGCTGCATTGCTGCTGATCTTGTCGATGGCTGGCGTGTGGTGGGCGTACTTTGTACTGTGGCTGCTGCCGTTGATGACCTGGTACCAAGTGATCAGCCGCATCCGCAATATCGCTGAGCATGCGGTGGTGGGTGACAACAACGACCGCTTACGCAACACCCGCACGACACTCACGAACGGCATCATGCGCATGGTGCTGGCGCCTTACTGGGTCAACTACCACCTGGAACACCATTTATTTGTGTACACGCCTTGCTGGAAGCTGCTCGCCGCCCACAAAATACTTGTCGAACAAGGCTTTGGTCCCCGCATGGAACTGGCACAAGGCTACCTGCAGGTGTTGCGCAAAGCCACTGCCAAAGACCCCTCCAGTCCAGATGCTTCTGGCCGCGCGGGTCGCCGCGCAAATGCCTCAATGATTTGACCCTCTCGTTTCACAAGGACTCCCCATGAGCCATCGCCTCGCCAATCAGGTTGCCATCATCACCGGGGCCAGTCGTGGCATAGGTCTCGCCATTGCACAGGCCTACGCAGCAGAAGGCGCCACCCTGTGCCTGATCGCCACCGACACGGCACGCCTTGATGAAGTCAAAAACAACTTGGGCTTGCCCGCCGATCGCATCATGACCTTGGGCGTGAATGTGACGGAACGCGATGCCTGCTTTCGTGCGGTCGACGCGGTCACCAAGCGTTTTGGCCGCGTGGATGTCTTGGTCAACAATGCCGGCGTCTACCGCTCCAAATCATTTTTGGACTACTCAGCGCAAGATTTTCAGGACATGCTGGATGTGAACTTGTTTGGTGTCCTGCATTTCATGCAGGCATGCCTGCCGGGCATGCAAAACCGCAAACACGGCCGCATCATCAACATGGCCTCCACTGCCGGCAAGTGGGGCTCGCGCAATCAAAGTGCCTACAACGTGAGCAAACACGCGGTGGTCGGCATTACCCGCTGCGTGGCCTTGGAAGCCAGCCCGTATGCGGTGACCGTGAACGCCATTTGCCCGGGCTTTATTCAAACCGACATGGTTGAAGCTTTGAAAACACAGGTGGCACAAACCACGGGCGTGAGTCCCGAAGACATGGTCAAAGCCGCCTTGACCCGCGTGCCCTTGGGGCGTGTTTTAAACCCTTCAGAAATTGCGGGTTTAGCGGTGTATTTGGGCTCTGCAGAGTCCAGTGGCATGACGGGTCAGTCCATTCATGTGGATGGTGGCATGGTTTTGAGCTGAAAGCGCCTTAAATAGGACACTTGCGGGGCAAAATTCGGGATAACCATAAGCATTTTGAGGGTGGCTAGCCCTGACAATACAGCACGCATTTGCTTCGGCAATTTTGCGGTGTGTACAACAGGATCCGGTGCCAAGCCTCATGTCTGAAGATTTCATTTTAAAAACCAATGAACTGGTCAAAGAGTTCAAAGGTTTTGTTGCCGTCAATGGCGTGAACCTGAACGTTCAGCGCGGCCAAATTCACGCCTTGATCGGCCCCAATGGCGCAGGCAAAACCACGGTCTTCAATCTGTTGACCAAGTTTTTGATCCCCACGCGCGGTCAAATCCTGTTCAATGGCCATGACATCACGGCCGAAAAGCCGGCCCAAGTGGCCCGGCGGGGTCTGGTGCGGTCTTTCCAGATCTCCGCCACCTTTCCCAACCTCACGGTGCTGGAAAACGTGCGCATCGCCTTGCAGCGCAGCACCGGCACCTCCATGCATTTTTGGCGCTCCGAAAGCATCCTGAACAAGCTCAACGACAAAGCCATGGCCTTGCTGGAAGAAGTTGATTTGGGTGGAATGGCCGACCTGACGGCGGTCGAGTTGCCCTATGGCCGCAAACGCGCCCTGGAAATTGCCACCACCTTGGCCATGAACCCCGAGCTGATGCTGCTGGACGAGCCGACCCAGGGCATGGGCCACGAGGACGTGGACCGCGTCACACAATTGATTAAAAAGGTGGGCGCCAACCGCACGATCTTGATGGTGGAGCACAATATGAGTGTAGTCTCACGCATTGCCGACACCATCAGCGTGTTGCAGCGCGGTCAAGTCATTGCCGAAGGCCCTTACGAAGTGGTCTCACAAAACCCCCAAGTGCTCGAAGCCTACATGGGCACGACCGACAACGTGCTGGAAGGTGCCCATGGCTAATACCTCCCAAGACACAGAGTTTCTGCGCATCAGCAATCTGCACGCCTGGTACGGCGAGTCCCACATCCTGCATGGTGTGGACCTGACGGTGCACCAAGGCGAGGTGGTCACGCTGCTCGGGCGCAATGGCGCGGGCCGCTCCACCACCGTCAAGTCCATTCTGGGCCTGGTGGGCAAGCGCACGGGCTCGATCATCATCAATGGTGTCGAGTCCATAGACATGCCCACCCACCAGATTGCCCAATTGGGACTGGGCTACTGCCCTGAAGAGCGCGGCATTTTTGCGTCGCTCAGCTGTGAAGAAAACCTGCTGCTGCCGCCCGTGATCGCTGGCGGGGGCATGCCCCTGGACGAGATTTACGAGATGTTCCCCAACCTGCTGGAGCGCAGAAACAGCCCTGGCACCCGCCTGTCGGGCGGCGAGCAGCAAATGCTGGCCGTGGGCCGCATCTTGCGCACGGGGGCCAAGCTATTGTTGCTGGACGAAATTTCCGAAGGTCTGGCGCCGGTGATCGTACAAGCGCTGGCACGCATGATTCTTTCGCTCAAGGCCAAGGGTTTCACCATCATCATGGTGGAGCAAAACTTCCGCTTTGCCGCGCCTTTGGCCGACCGCTTCTACGTCATGGAGCATGGCCGCATCATCGAGGGCTTTGCTGCCAGCGAGCTCAAAGCCAAGATGCCCATGCTGCACGAATACCTCGGCGTCTAATTTTCTTTTTCCATCCATCCACAGGAGATTCCCATGAAACGCAAATTTCTCGCTACAGCCGCCTTGGCGGCATGCGCATTGGCCGGCACCGCTCAAGCGGATATCTCAGACGGCATCGTCAAGATCGGCGTGCTCAACGACATGTCCGGCCCCTACGCTGACATCGGTGGCCCCGGTTCGGTGATCGCAGCCAAAATGGCGGTGGAAGACTACATCAAGGCCACCAAGAGCGCCTTGAAAGTGGAAATCGTCAGCGCCGACCACCAAAACAAGCCTGATGTTGGCTCCAACATCGCGCGCCAGTGGTACGACACCGACAAAGTCGACATGATCACCGACGTGCCCACATCGTCTGTCGGTCTGGCGATTGCCCAGATCACCAAAGACAAGAACAAGGCCCACGTCAACACCGGCTCGGCCACGGCTGACCTGTCGGGCAAGGCCTGCAATGCCAACGTAGTGCACTTTCTGTACGACACCTGGATGCTGGCCAACGGCACAGGCAAAGCGATTGTCAAAAACGGCGGTAGCTCTTGGTTCTTCTTGACGGCTGACTACGCCTTCGGTCACGCGCTGGAGCGTGACACCGAAGCCGTGGTGCTGAAGAACGGTGGCAAGGTGGTCGGCAAGGTACGCACGCCTTTCCCTACACAAGACTTCTCCTCGTTCTTGCTGCAAGCGCAGGCTTCCAAGGCCAAGATCATTGGCTTGGCCAACGCCGGTGCCGACACCATCAACTCCATCAAGCAAGCCTCTGAATTTGGCATCGTCAAGGGTGGTCAGAACCTGGCCGGCATGCTGGTGTTCCTGACGGACGTGCACTCCTTGGGCTTGGACAAGGCGCAAGGCCTGCTCTTGACCGAAACCTTCTACTGGGATCTGAACGACAGCACCCGCGCCTGGTCCAAGCGCTTTGCAGCGCTGCATGGCGGCAAAATGCCTTCGTCTGACCATGCCGGTGTTTACGCCGGCGTGATCCATTACCTGAAGGCGGTCGACGCCAGCAAGACCGACGACGGTGGCAAGGTGATTGCCAAGATGAAAGAGCTGCCCACCGACGACGTCTTGTTCGGCAAAGGCTCCATCCGTGCGGACGGCCGCAAGATCCACCCGGCCTATTTGTTTGAAGTCAAGAAGCCTTCCGAGTCCAAAGGCCCTTATGACTACTACAAAGTCGCGGCCACGATTCCGGCCAACGAAGCCTTCCGCCCTCTGAACGAAGGCGACTGCCCTCTGGTCGCTAAGAAGTAAACCCACTGCTGTTCACGCAAGCCTGAAATCACCATGGAAATCTTTGGCATTCCCTCTCAAGCGCTGTTTGGGCAGCTGCTGATCGGACTCATCAACGGGTCCTTTTATGCGCTGCTCTCCTTGGGCCTGGCCGTGATTTTCGGCTTGCTGAACATCATCAACTTCACCCACGGCGCTCAGTACATGCTGGGCGCCTTTGTGGCCTACTTGGGCCTGACCAAGCTGGGGCTCAATTACTGGGTGTCGCTCCTAGTGACGCCGCTGGTTGTCGGCGCCAGCGGTATGCTGATCGAGCGCACCATGCTCAAGCAACTCTACAAGCTCGACCATCTGTATGGTCTGCTGTTGACCTTCGGTCTGGCCCTCATCATTCAGGGCCTGTTCCGCAATGAATTCGGTTCTTCAGGCATGCCTTATCCAGCGCCTGAAATCTTCCAGGGCGCGTTCAACCTGGGCTTTATGTTCCTGCCCAAATACCGGGCCTGGGTCATCGTGGCTTCACTGGTCGTTTGCATCTCCACCTGGTACGTGATCGAGCGCACCAAGCTGGGCGGCTACCTGCGCGCAGCCACTGAGAACCCCAGCCTGGTGCAGGCTTTTGGCATCAATGTGCCGCGTATGATCACGCTGACCTATGGCTTTGGTGTGGCTTTGGCCGCATTGGCCGGCGTGATGGCCGCGCCGATTTACCAGGTGAACCCAACCATGGGCGCCGACCTGATCATCGTGGTCTTTGCTGTGGTGGTGATCGGCGGCATGGGCTCCATCTTGGGCGCCATCCTCACCGGTTTCGGTCTGGGACTGATCGAAGGCCTGACCAAGGTGTTCTACCCTGAGGCGTCCAATGTGGTCATTTTCGTGATCATGACCATTGTTCTGTTGATCAAACCTGCCGGATTGTTCGGCACCCAGAAGTAAGCTCATGTCCAACGCCACGCCTCTCGCTTTCAAAACGCAGTCGCTCACTCACCAGTGGGTGGCCTTTGTCATCATGGTGATGATTTTCGCCATTGCCCCTATCTGGGTGTATCCGATTTTCCTGATGAAGGTGATGTGCTTTGCGCTGTTCGCCTGTGCTTTCAACTTGCTCTTGGGTTTTGGTGGTCTGCTCTCTTTTGGACACGCCATGTTCATGGGCTCGGCGGGTTACGTGGCCGCCTATTCGGCCAAGGCCTGGGGACTGAACCCGGAGCTGTGTGTGCTTTTAGGCACTGCCGCTTCAGCCGTGTTGGCGCTGGTGGTGGGCCTGCTGGCCATTCGCCGCCAAGGTATTTACTTTGCGATGATCACTTTGGCTTTGGCGCAAATGGTCTTCTTCTTCTGTCTCCAGGCGCCCTTTACCGGCGGTGAAGACGGCATTCAGGCGGTGCCACGCGGCAAGTTGTTCAGCGTGATCGACCTGGAAGACAATTTCAACATGTACCTGTTCGTGTTGACCATCTTCTTGATGGGCTTCTTGCTGATCTGGCGCGTGATCCACTCGCCCTTCGGCCAGATCCTGAAAGCCATCCGCGAGCATCCCGACCGCGCGACGTCATTGGGTTATGACACCGACTCCTTCAAACTGTTGGCCTTTGTGATCTCAGGTGCGCTGGCAGGCACATCAGGTGCAACCAAGTCGCTGGTGTTCCAGTTGGCCTCGCTGACCGATGTGCACTGGTCTATGTCCGGCGAAGTGGTGTTGATGACCTTGGTGGGCGGTATGGGTACGCTGTTTGGGCCCTTGGTCGGTGCGGCAGTGATCGTGAGCATGGAAAACTACCTGGCCCAATTTGGTGCCTGGGTCACCATCATCCAAGGCTTCATCTTTGTGGTCTGCGTGCTGGCCTTCCGCCGCGGCGTGATCGGCGAGCTCGCCAACTGGATCAAAAAGCCTTTGTAATTGCCCCTCCTTCATGCAAAAGGCCTGCTCTATGAGCAGGCCTTTTTTGCGCAAAATGCGCAAGCTCAACGCATGAAGTTTTTCACATAATCGGCGCCCAAGCCCACGGCCTCAAAATGGGCGCGGTATTTGTCAATGCGGGTAAACACATCGTCATATCCGGTGGCATTGCCTTGTGTGTCCACATACATCAACGCGCCGTGCACTGTAAACAAGGTGATCATGTCCTGGCAGTCGTCAGGCACCACCAGGGTGTGGGTTTCGCCCGGCGGCTCAAACACGTAGCTGCCTTCTTCGGCCACCCAGTCATGTTCCAGGTACAGCCACTTGCCCCGAATCACATACGCGTGGACCTGACCTGAATGCCGATGGCGTTGGAGCAAGCCAGAACGCTTGACCTTGAGCAGGTGCACATAAAACCCACCGGTGACATTCAGGTGCATAGGCCGTGACCAGATGTCAGGGGCTATCGGCGCCCACAAGCGCTCGTCGTCGGTCAAGACATCCGGCACCACCATATCGGGGGACATGCCCCAAGGTTGAGGTTTGGCATAAGGGAGGCGATCGTCTGCAGAACTCATAGGAGACTCACAAAAAAACAATTCCCAACGATAAAAGTAAATGCCCGCAATGTCTGCACTTTGGGTGACAGCACAAAATGCCCAACATGAAACAATAGTGCCATGCACACCTCCACTTTTATAACTGACAGCGTCAAGGTCTTGACGTTTGATATTTTTGGTACCGTCGTCGACTGGCACGGGAGCATCGTGCGAGAAATGCACGACTTGTATCCCCAGGTCGATGGCGATGCCTTTGCATTGGCCTGGCGCGCGGGTTACAAGCCCGCCATGCAACGTGTGATGAGCGGCGAACTCGGCTGGACTTTGATCGATGACTTGAATCGCATGATTCTGGACAGCCTGCTGCCCGAGTTTGGCTTGACCGCTCTGAGCGAAGCCGAACGCAAACACCTGAACTTGGTTTGGCACCGACTGGACGCTTGGCCTGACAGCGTCGCAGGTTTAACGCGTTTGAAAAAAAAATACACCATCTGCTCTTTGTCGAATGGCAACATCGGCCTGCTGACCAACATGGCCAAACGCGCAGGTTTGCCGTGGGACTGTGTGCTCAGCGCCGAGGTGTTTCGCGCTTACAAGCCCGACCCCGCGACCTACTTGGGCGTGGCCAAGGTGTTTGACCTGGCCCCCGGACAAGTCATGCTGGTCGCTGCGCACCACGAAGACTTGGTAGGCGCGCGCGCCTGTGGTTTGCGTACCGCCTATATCGAGCGCCCTGTTGAATTTGGGGCAGCACACCCGAAAGATGTTTCTGCACAAGCAGGCAATGATTTACACCTGACCGACTTGAATGCGCTGGCGGACACCCTGGGTTGTTGATTTGTGTCCCGCTTGACTTAAGCGGGGAGTAATTTCTGCTCGGCCACCGCCAAGGCCATGGGCGTGCCGGATAACACCAACGTGTCCCCGCCTTGCAGCGTCGTCTGGTCATTGACCTTCAGACTTTGTCCATGGCTGCGTCGCAGGCTGACCACCCGAACTGGCATGGCTTGCAGCCCCAGCGCGGCAATGGGCTGACCGGTCCATGCGCTCGCCTGCGGTAAGCTGATGGTGCCCAGTCGCTCATGGTCCAATTCGTCAACCGTGTCGTCGTCAGCACCATGGAAATAACCCCTCAGCATGCTGTAACGGGCATCACGCTGCTCTTGCACAATACGGATCACACGGCGCATGGGCACACCCACCAAGGCCAACGCGTGTGTCGCCAACATCAACGAGCCCTCAATGGCTTCAGGCACCACCTCCGTGGCGCCCGCCTGTTGGAGTTTGTCAAGGTTGTGATCATCTTGGGTCCGCACAATCACCGGCACTTGCGGGGCATGGCTGCGGGTGTTGGCCAAGACCTTCATTGCGGCACCTGAATCCAGATAGGTGACCACCACGGCGCTGGCTCGGGCCAAGCCTGCGGCCATCAAGGACTGCAAACGGGCGGCATCACCGAACACCACGGCGTCGCCGGCCGCAGCCGCCTGCCGCACCCTGTCAGGGTCCAGGTCCAGTGCGATGTAGGCGATGCCTTCGCCCTCAAGCACCCGGGCCAGATTTTGTCCGCAGCGGCCAAAACCACAAATGATCACATGCTTGCTGGTGTTCATGGACTTGCGTGCAATGCTGGTCATTTGCAAAGACTGTTGCAGCCATTCGCTGGCCACCAGTTTCAAAACGATGCGGTCGCTGTACATGACCATGAAAGGTGCTGCCAGCATCGACAACACCATGCTGGCCAGCACGGGGTTGAGCAAATGAGGCGGCACCACATCGTGCTGCGCCCCCAAAGTAAGCAGCACAAAGCCAAACTCCCCCGCCTGCGCCAAATACAAACCTGTGCGCAATGACACCCCCATCGTGCCACCCGTCGCGTGGGCAATGGCTGTCACCAAACCTAACTTGAAAAGCACCGGCACGGTGGTGAGCAACAACACCAAGGGCCAGTTTTGGATCACGATGTGCCAGTCCAGCAGCATCCCGATGGTGATGAAAAACAAGCCCAACAACACATCATGAAAAGGACGGATATCTGTCTCCACCTGATGTTTGTATTCCGTTTCCGAAATCAACATGCCCGCAATGAATGCGCCCAAAGCCAAACTCAAACCGGCCAACTCGGTCAGCCAAGCCAAGCCCAAGGTGACCAGCAACAGGTTCAATACAAACAATTCTTCGCTCTTGCGCTTGGCGACCAGGGTCAGCCACCAGCGCATGACACGTTGCCCGCCCGTGAGCAACAAGGTGATCAAGACCACCGCTTTGAATGCCGCCAATCCAAGTGCCGTCATCAACGCCTCGGGTTTCGCGTTCAACGCAGGGATTAACACCAGCAATGGCACCACCGCCAAATCCTGAAACAGCAAAACACCCACCACACGTTTGCCATGTTCAGACTCAAACTCCAGGCGGTCGGCCATCAATTTGATGATGATGGCCGTGCTGCTCATGGCCATGGCCCCCGATAAGGTCAAAGCGGTTTGCCATTGCATGTGCCATAACTTGGGCGCCATGGCAGCAAAAAATAATGACCCCAAAGTTACCAACACAATGGTCAACACCACCTGCATCAAACCCAAGCCAAACACATGTTGGCGCATGGAGCGCAACTTGGGCAAGTTGAACTCCAGACCAATCACGAACATCAAAAAAACCACGCCAAACTCGGCCAGGTGTTTGACACCCTCCGAGTTCTGCGCCAACGCCAATGCGTTGGGACCAATGACCACACCCACCATTAAATAGCCCAACATGGGGGGCAGCTTGAGCATGCGGCACCCCACCACCCCCAACACGGCGGCAAACAGATACATCAGGGTCAACTCAAGCGAATTCATGTCTTTGATACTACCAACGCACCATTAGGCGTTGATGTCCAAGGTCATGTTTTACACAGTCCTTTTCAAGTGCCCGATAAAATGACTGAATGGCATTCAATTCAGCTCAGGCTCTCCAGTTGGCCCGCGACACACTGGACATCGAGGCGCAAGCACTCTTGGGGCTCAAAACCCGTTTGGACGACCGCTTTGCTCAGGCTGTGCAAATGATGCTCAACGTGCAAGGCCGCGTTGTCGTCACCGGCATGGGCAAGAGCGGACACATAGGCCGCAAAATCGCTGCCACCTTGTCATCCACAGGAACGCCCGCCATGTTTGTGCACCCTGGCGAGGCCAGCCATGGTGACTTGGGCATGATCAAACGGGTGGATGTCGTACTGGGCATCTCCAACAGCGGCGAGAGCGACGAATTGGTCGCCATCTTGCCGATGCTCAAAAGACAAGGCGTGCCCTTGATCGCCATGACAGGCGGCCTGCTCTCCACGCTGGCACTGCATGCCAACGTGGTCCTCGACTGCAGCGTCGAAAAAGAAGCCTGCCCTTTGAACCTGGCCCCCACAGCCAGCACCACCGCCCAACTGGCTTTGGGCGATGCCCTGGCCGTGGCCTTGCTCGACGCAAGAGGCTTTAAGGCTGAAGACTTTGCGCGCTCCCATCCTGGTGGCTCATTAGGTCGTCGTTTGCTCACCCATGTGAGTGATGTGATGCGTTCTGGTGATGAGGTGCCCCACGTATTGCCCAGCGCCAGTCTGACAGAACTCATGCGTGAAATGAGCCACAAAGGCTTGGGTGCCTCAGCCGTTGTGGATGAACAGCACCACATCTTGGGGATTTTTACCGACGGCGATTTACGCCGCCTGATTGAAAAAGGCAGCGACTTGCGCCAACTCACGGCGCAAGATGTGATGCATCCCAACCCCCGCCACGTAAAAACTGACGACCTGGCCGTCACAGCCGCCGATTTAATGGAGGCGCACTGCATCACCAGCGTGCTGGTCGTCGACAACACCTTGCGTTTGTGCGGCGCACTCAACAGCAACGACCTCATGCGTGCGAAGGTCATTTGAACCATGACACCTCAACCCCTAACGCCTGCGCTCAATTACCCCCCCGAGCTGCTTTTGCAAGCGCAGGGTATCAAGGTTGCCTTTTTTGATGTCGATGGGGTGCTGACCGATGGCGGTCTGTATTTTTCCGAACATGGCGAAACCCTCAAACGCTTTAACACGCTGGACGGGCATGGTCTCAAATTGTTGATGCAAGCGGGGATCACACCCGTGGTCATCACGGGACGCGACTCGCTGCCTTTGCGCAAACGATTGACCGCCTTGGGCGTGACGCACGCCACTTTCGGCACCGAAGACAAACTGCCCGCCGCCGAAAGCTATTTGCACAGCTTGGGTCTGAACTGGTCACAAGCTGCCGCCATGGGTGATGACTGGCCAGATCTCCCGGTCATGCAACACGCCGCCTTTGCCTGTGCGCCAGCCAATGCCCACGCGCAAGCCTTGGCCATTGCGCAGCACATCACCACCCAACGTGGCGGCGAAGGTGCAGCGCGTGCTTTTTGTGACCTGCTGTTGGTTGCAGGTGGGCACTATGCCAAGTTGCTCGCCCGCGTGACATCTCACGTTCAGCGCTAAGGCATTGATGTCCTTTTTTGCGCTACTCCGAAATGCCTTTGACCGGCTGGCTTTGTATTTGCCCGCCTTGGTCATGGGTTTGTTTGCATTGGGCTCTTGGTGGCTGGTGCGCAGCGTGCCTGACTTGCACACCCCCACGGTAGCTAAAACAGTACGCAAAGAACCTGACTATTATTTGCACGGCTTTTCAGTCAAGTCCTTCGATGCCACGGGTCGACAAACCCGCGAGCTGGAGGGCGCTCAAGCTCGTCACTATCCCGAGTTCGATGTCCTTGAAATTGACACCGTCCAAATCCGTGCTGTCAGCCCCGAAGGTCAACGTTTGGTTGCCCGCGCAGACCACGCCCAAGCCCAGGGCGAAAGCACACACTCTGACGCAGAAATCACCTTGACCGGTAACGCCAACGTGGTGCGCGACACCCTTCAAGGTGGCATTCGGACCGAACTGCGTGGTGAAAAACTCACCGCCTTCACCCATAGCAATCGGGTCATTTCTGACAAACCTGTTGAGCTGCTTCGCGGCAAAGACGTGTTCACCGCCAACAGCATGGAGCTCAATGGCCATACCGGCGAATACCAGCTTAAAGGCCGCGTGACAGGGGTGATCATGCCCTCCTCACGCTAAATTGGACAGACACATGGCACCACTTGTTTTCATCACGGGCGCCTCCAGCGGTATCGGCCAAGCCTTGGCCCTGCGCTACCACCAAGCAGGATGGCGGGTGGCCTTGGTTGCCCGCAGAGCCGAGGTGATGCAGTCCTGGGCACAAGCCCAAGGAATGGGCCCTGACCACTACCGTGTCTTTGCAGCCGATGTGAGCGACAACGTCAGCATCATCAACGCCGCTGAACAATGCATCGCCGCTTGGGGCTTGCCGCAGGTGGTGATTGCAAATGCAGGCATCAGTCAAGGCATGGACAGCGGTGAACGTCAAGACTTGGCCGTTTTACAACGCGTGATGGCCACCAATAACTTGGGTTTGGCCGCCACATTTCATCCGTTCATTCGTCCCATGCAGGCCCAAGCCAAGAACAAGGTTGACGAGCCCATGACCCTGGTGGGGATTGCCAGCGTCGCCGGCATTCGCGGCTTACCCGGTCATGCTGCCTACTGCGCCAGCAAAGCGGCTGTCATCAGTTATTGCGAAAGCCTGCGCGGTGAACTTCGCGGCTCTCGCGGGCAACAAGGCATCAGGGTGGTCACCATTGCACCCGGGTATGTGGCAACACCACTGACCAGCAAAAACAAATACCCGATGCCTTTTTTAATGAGCCCTGAAGCCTTTGCCGACCAGGCCTTCAAAGCTATTCAATCGGGTGCAATCTATAGCGTCATTCCTTGGCAAATGGGTGTGGTCGCCAAACTGTTGCGACTGCTGCCCAACAGTTGGTTTGACCGCATCCTGCAAGGCCAACCCCGTAAACACCGAGACCCGTCTTAAAAGAGTCCAGACGTAAAAAAGCCCTGCATGCAGGGCTTTTTGCTTTGATACGCTTCTTTCAAGAAGCGCTCTGGGCTGATTAGTAGCTGCTACCGCCGCCGCCGTAACCGCCGCCGCCGCCTTCGCGACGACCACCGCCACCGCCGCTACCGCCGCCGCGAGGACCGGAGCCGTAAGGGCTACGGAAACCGCTTTCGCCGCCACCGCCGCCGCCTTCACGACGACCGCCGCCGCCACCGCCGCCGTAACCACCACCGCCGCCGCCGCCGCCGTAGCCACCGCCACCGCCAGCACCGCCGCCGTAACCGCCGCCGCCGCCTTCACGACGACCACCACCACCACCGCCGCCGAAGCCGCCAGTACGTGGAGGACGATCTTCCATGGGACGCGCTTCGTTCACGACGATGCTACGGCCGCCCAAAGGCTGACCATTCATGCCATTGACCGCTGCAACAGCTTCTTCGTCTGTGCCCATTTCCACAAAGCCAAAGCCTTTGGAACGACCAGTATCACGTTCCATCATGACTTTGGCGCTGGTCACGGCACCGAACTGGCCGAAAGCCTGTTCCAAATCGCCATCACGAACCGAATACGGCAAGTTGCCGACGTAAAGTTTTTTGCCCATTGAAAGGGACTCCTCTAAACACAGAAACAAAAGCGATGGAGTCCCGAAAACGCATTCAACAAACCCGAAAACACTGGAAGGAAGCGAAACTGACCAATTCACCGCGAACTATGCACAAGCCTAATAACCTGTGCTAACCCATTATGAGCCACAAAACAAGCGGTCACGCAAGGAATTTCCCTGCTTCTTTCAAAAATAACTGAAATTGACCAAAATTTGTGGTATTTACCAACTCGCCTCGCGGTCTGGAGAAGCACTGATCTTGTGTACCGTCAAGTCAGCACCTTCATATTCTTCTTCAGGGCTCATCTTCAAACCCATGGTCAACTTCAGCACACCATAGACCACCAAACCGCCAAAAAGCGCCCACACCACACCCATTCCGGTGCCGATCAATTGCGCGGTGAAGTTGACCCCGCCCAAACCGCCCAATGACTGGCTGCCAAAAATGCCGGCGGCAATGCCGCCCCAAGTTCCGCACAGCCCATGCAAGGGCCAAACGCCTAAAACGTCGTCGATCTTCCACTTGTTTTGCGTCAGCGTGAACATGATCACAAACAAAGCCCCTGCAACGCAACCCACCGCCAAGGCGCCCAAAGGGTGCATCAGGTCAGAGCCTGCGCAAACCGCCACCAAGCCAGCCAAGGGGCCGTTGTGCACAAAACCAGGGTCGTTTTTGCCCATCACGAGGGCGGTGATCGTGCCGCCGACCATGGCCATCAATGAGTTGACCGCCACCAGCCCAGAAATCTTGTCGAGTGTCTGGGCGCTCATCACGTTAAAGCCGAACCAGCCCACAATCAAAATCCAGGCACCCAAGGCCAAGAAAGGAATGCTCGACGGCGGGTGCGCCGACACCTGACCGTCTTTGCGGTAACGGTTGTAACGAGCGCCTAACAACATCACGGCAGGCAAAGCAATCCAGCCGCCGACCGCGTGCACCACCACAGAGCCAGCGAAGTCATGGAACTCGTCGCCGGTCAAGGCTTTGATCCAGGCCTGTACGCCAAAGTGCTGGTTCCAAGCGATGCCTTCAAAGAAAGGGTACACAAAACCCACAATCACGGCGGTCGCAATGAGCTGGGGCCAAAACTTGGCCCGCTCGGCGATACCGCCCGAAATGATGGCCGGAATTGCGGCGGCAAATGTCAACAAGAAAAAGAACTTGACCAACTCATAACCGTTTTTAGCAGCCAACTGCTCGGCACCCACAAAGAAGTTGGTGCCATAGGCCACGCTGTAGCCGATCACGAAATACATCACGGTAGACACTGAAAAGTCCACCAGAATTTTGACCAATGCGTTGACCTGGTTCTTTTTTCGAACTGTGCCCAGCTCCAAAAATGCAAACCCCGCATGCATGGCCAACACCATGACGCCACCCAACAAAATAAAAAGCGCATCCGCGCCCTGTTTCAGTGCTTCCATTGAAGTCTCTCGCCTATTTTTGATTGATATTGGTGCATAAAAGCCCTCCCGAGCTATAACGCACCATTTCTATGCAAAATCTATGCCCATATTTGATGCGCACTCTGCGCCAGATCGGGGCGGATTTTTTCAGCGCTTCACTGAGCGGCAGACAGCGCTTGGTCGATGTCCCACAAAATATCATCCAAATTTTCAAGGCCCACTGAAATACGCACCATGTCGGGTGGTACGCCGGCAGCCAATTGCTGGGCATCGTCCAATTGGCGGTGCGTCGTGCTGGCGGGGTGGCTGATCAAGGTGCGGGTATCTCCAATGTTCACCAAATGGCTCATGAACTGCGCTGACTCGATGAACTTCACACCATGGTGCAATCCCCCTTTGACCCCGAACGCCAACAAACCCGAAGCGCCACGCATTTGGCGCTTCATGAGCGCGTGTTGCGGATGGTCTGGCAGTCCAGGGTAATTGACCCAGGCCACACGCGGATCGTCTTGTAAAAACTGTGCCACGCCCAAGGCGTTGTCGCAATGCTTTTGCATCCGCAAGGGCAGCGTTTCGACCCCTTGCAAAATTTGCCAAGCGCTCATGGGGCTGAGCGCTGCACCAAACACGCGCAAGCTTTCCATGCGGCAGCGCATGGTGAAACCAAAGTCGCCAAAGGTTTCGTAAAACTTCACACCGTGATAACCCTTTGAAGGCTCGGTCATGCCCGGGAACTTGCCGTTGTCCCAAGGGAATTTGCCACCTTCAATGACCAAGCCGCCCAAGGTCGTGCCGTGACCGGCCAGGTACTTGGTGGCCGAGTGCACCACCACATCGGCGCCCAAGGCCAGCGGGTTGCACAGCATGGGGCTGGGCACCGTGTTGTCCACAATCAAAGGCACGCCATGGGCATGCGCCACCTCGGCCACGGCGGCAATGTCCAGCACCACCATGCTCGGGTTGCCCAGGCTTTCAGCAAAAACAGCCCGCGTGTTGGGGCGCATGGCTGCGGCAAAAGCTTCAGGCCGGGTTGTATCGACAAAGGTGGTTTCAATGCCGAATTTTTGCAAACTCACCGCCAGCATCGTGACCGATCCACCATACAAAGCGCCCGCAGCCACCACATGATCGCCCGCTTGCAAAATGGTCATCAAAGCCATGGTCTCTGCGGCCATGCCTGAGGCACTGGCCACACCGGCGCGCCCCCCCTCTAAAGCGGCCACACGCTCTTCGAGCACCGCCACCGTGGGGTTACTCAAACGCGAATACACATTGCCAAAGGTCTGCAAATTGAACAACGCCGCCGCATGCTCTGCGCTGTCAAACACAAAGCTGCTGGTTTGATAAATCGGCAGAGCGCGTGCGCCGGTCACGGCATCCGGAATTTGCCCCGCATGAATGGCCAGGGTTTCGGGGTGAAATTTGCGGTCGCTCATGTCAGTCGCCTTGCAGAGATGATGCCGGTGTTCACGCCCACCCAATTGAGGCCGCCAAACAAACGGGCGTGCTCGATTTTGACGCAGCGGTTGGTCACCGAACTCATGTTCGCCTCGCGGGCCAAGGCCTCTGCCTGCGGGTTGTTCACGCCCAACTGCTGCCAGAGGCACCGCGCCCCGATCTGCACGGCCTGCTCGGCAATGGGCAACACATCTTCTGTGCGGCGAAACACATCCACCATGTCAATCGGGTGCGCAATGTCGAGCAAACTGGCATAACAAACCTCGTCCAAAATCATCTGTCCCGCGTAGCGCGGATTGACTGGCACAATTTTGTAGCCATGCGACTGCATGTATTTGGCCGCAAAGAAACTGGGGCGGTGCCATTCGGCCGACAGGCCGACCACCGCAATGGTGCGATCGCTTTTGAGGATCTGCCTTAAGGCATGCACGTCGTTGTTCATACGTAATTCACTCCGGTCAAACCGACTCAAAATTGTGCGCGGCCATGGCGGTGCGTTTGGTAGGTCGCCCATGTGGCCGTCACCGACAAGACCACGCACGCGGCCATCACGCCATGGTAATGGCCTGTGGCATCGAACACCGCGCCCGCCAACACCGGCCCCAGCAAATTGCCCACCGCCGCACCACTGTACAAAGTGCCCACCACACCGGCCACCGATTTGGCGCCAAAGTAATCCATGCAAATGGCAGGCAACAAAGACACGATGCTGCCATAGCTCAAACCAAACCACAGCGCAAACAACATCATTGCCACAGGGCCGGGTGCGGCGTACCACATGGCATACGAAGCGCCCATGGACACCTGCATCCATACCAATGTCGGGGCGCGGCCGATGCGATCGGCCAACATGCCAATGGCAAAACGCCCCACCAAACTGCCCACCCCAATCAAGCCCACCAGACCCACGGCCAAAGAGTCGTCCAAGCCCAAATCGCGGGCGGACGCAGACACATGGGCAAATGGAATGAACATCACCGGCGATGCCAACACCACCGCCAAGTAGAACCAACGAAACGTGGACGTTTGCAAGGTCTCACGCAAACTCAAACCCTCGGCTTCGGGTGCACTGTCGGCTTCAGGCCGAGGCGCTTTTTTGAGCAAACTGGCGGCCAGTAAGCCCACCACCAAGACCGCCAAAGACAAAGTGCGCATGGACTCGCGCCATGGCATCTGGCCAATGGCCAGGGTCACCAACACCGGCACCACCAAAGTGCCCGCGCCCACCCCCGAACTGGCAATGCCGCCCGCCAGTCCGCGCCGAGTGCTGAACCAAGGTTGCACATTGGCAATGGAAGGTGTGTAAACCAAGGCAATGCCCAAACCCACCAACATGCCGTAACTCAGGTACACCGCCCAGAGCGACGTGGCCCAACTGGTGGCCAGCAAACCCAGCGCAATCAAGACCATGCCTGCCGAGCACACCCAGCGCGGGCCAAACCGATCAGACAGCATGCCGCCACCCGCACCCATCACAAAATAGACAAAACCCGAAAGCCCAAAGATCCAGGACACATCAGCCCGTTGCGCTGAAAACTCGGCCGCAAAAGACACAAAAAAAGCCGCAAACGAATACGACACGCCAAAGATCAGCGCAAGGCACACAAAGGTAGCCCAAACCACCACCCATGCGTAGGGGGTTTCTTTCATGTTGTCTCCAGATTGGCGCAGTTGATTCTGGAAACATTGTGCATCTGAATGGGATTGTCAGAAACTGCAACCGATGATTCAATGTGCTCGCTGGCCAAGCGCCTCAACCAAGACGCCATCGCCAAGCTTCGGCACGTGCCGCCGAATACGCTTTGGGCGTGCTTATTTTTTTGGCTTGGCCACTTTAGCTGCGCGGCCACCGGACTTCAGGCACTCGTCCATGGAGCCAAAAGGCTTGAAGTTTTTAGTGGACTTGTAACCAGGGCTGGTGCCGTCGTGGCAGATGTTGCTGTTGGACTTTTTCACAGCGGGCATGCCTGCAGCAGGCGCGGCGGCAGAGGCAACTACGGGCTTAGCCGCAACGGCTGGGGTTGGGGTTGGCGCGGCAGCAGGGGCCGTAGCTGCAGCGGGCGCAGCAGTGGTTGCAGGCGTAGGAGCAGCAGTTTTAGCCGTTGGCATAGCGCCTTGCACAGCCTTTGTCGCAGCTTGTGTTGCGGCCTCTTTGGCTTGGGTGGCCACTTGCGCGGTGGTGGGCATGGCGGGCGCGGCCACGGTTTGTGCAAAGGTTGTCACAGAAGCAGCGACCAATGCGGCAGCAATCAGGGTATTTTTAAACATATTTTTCCAAATAAAAGAAGCAATATTGCTACTTTTTGTAACGCGTCTTCAATGCATTGCGTTGACAGCGTGCGTTGTTTTCAAAGGTAACCATGTGTTCGGGCAAAGTTCACAGCTTCCAAACGGCTGCCCACCCCGAGTTGTTTGTAATAGCGCCAGAGGTGCACTTTGGCGGTGGCATTGGCGATGCCCATAGCCTGCGCAATTTCTTCGTTGTTCAGGCCTTGGTCCAACATGACCAACAGTTGTTTTTGTCGCTTGGACAGTTTGATCATCGGACGCTCGGGGGTGTTGGGGTCGGCCGCGTTGGGCAACCATTCAATCAGTTTGAGCAAGATGTCGCGCACGCTGGTGGACTTGTGGACAAAGTCGTCGGCACCGGCCTGCAGGCACTGGTGCTTCATGACTTCATTGTCAGAAAAGACGACCAAAGGGATCTGCCGGTGGGCCTTTTTGATTTGTTGCACGCCCATCACGCCGCGGGTATCAGGCAGGTCCAGTTCGGTGATCACGAGTTCGACGGTGTCATGATCTTTAACGGCGCTTTCGAGCTGCGCTATGGAACGGACGCTCATGACCTTTTGTTCTGGCCTGACCCGGTGAACAAGCTGTGTCAGTGTGTCACTGACAAGAGGGTGGTTATCGATGATGTAGACGGTCATAGGAGCCAAGATACGTACAGATCGGAACGAGCCGAGCAAACTCTAAAGACGTATATTGTACATTATTTTTTATAAAAAATAACTAATTATAATTAATTTTATAAGCTCGAATGAAAAGCCCCTTCATGTCCAATGGGGTGTCCTATAACATCCCGACTTTGTTTTTAACATCCCCGTTGCCCCCTTATGGAAGCTTTCCTCGTCTCAACTGGCATCGTGGCTCTGGCCGAAATGGGGGACAAAACTCAGTTGTTGACTTTGGTTTTGGCGGCGCGTTTCCGCAAGCCGTGGCCAATCGTGTTGGGCATTTTGATCGCCACACTGGCCAACCACGGGCTGGCGGGTGCCGTGGGCAGTTGGGTCACTACGGTACTCGGGCCTGATGTATTGCGCTGGCTGCTTGGCGCGTCTTTTATTGCTATGGCCGCGTGGATGTTGATCCCCGACACAATCGACGATGACGAGGGCGCGAACACACCCAAGTTGGGCGTGTTTATGACCACGGTGGTGGCTTTCTTTTTGGCCGAAATGGGCGACAAAACGCAGGTTGCTACCGTGATGTTGGCCGCGCAATACAACGCTTGGGTATCGGTCGTCGCGGGTACAACGCTGGGCATGATGCTGGCCAACGCACCCGTGGTGTGGCTTGGTGACGCGATCACCCGGCGCGTGCCCTTGCACATGGTGCACAGGGTCTCGGCGGGCGTTTTTGCTGTGCTCGGAGTGATCGCTTTGTCGGGTTGGAGCCGTTAAACCCAAGGGCCTTAAGGCCATGATCTGTTGGACTTATACTTGCCTCATGCGCCGATTTGAACCCGATTGCGGGCGCCGGAACCGAAAGGGTCCGAAATTCAGCTAAATGGCGTGTGCTTCAACTCACTGAAGCCCGGCCCAGCTGACAGCGAAGCCGGGTTTTATTTTGACACCTGAACACTTTCGATGTTGATCGCCGAGTCCCAAAGCATGTTGTTTGAAGCCCCTTTGCCTTTGCAAAGCGGTGCGTCCATTCGTGCCTATTCGCTGAGCTACGAAACCTACGGCACGCTCAACCCCGACAAGTCCAACGCTGTTCTAATTTGCCACGCCCTGAACGCCTCGCACCATGTGGCGGGCGTCTATGCCGACCAGTCCAACAACGTGGGCTGGTGGGACAACATGATCGGCCCCGGCAAGCCGGTCGACACCACCCAATTTTTCGTCATCGGTGTGAATAACTTGGGCTCGTGCTTTGGCTCAACAGGCCCCATGCACATCCACCCCGACACAGGCCATGTGTATGGCGCCGATTTTCCGGTGGTCACCGTTGAAGACTGGGTCAACGCGCAGGCCCGCTTGCTCGATGCCCTGGGCATTCAACAACTTGCAGCCGTGATGGGCGGGAGTCTGGGCGGCATGCAAGCCTTGGGTTGGACACTGCAATACCCCGAGCGCGTCAAGCACGCCGTGGTGGTGGCCAGCGCGCCGAACCTGAATGCTGAAAACATCGCTTTCAACGAAGTGGCGCGTCGCGCCATCGTGACCGATCCGGATTTTCATGAGGGTCACTTTTATGCGCATGGCGTGGTGCCCAAGCGCGGCCTGCGCATTGCCCGCATGATTGGCCACATCACCTACTTGAGCGACGATGTGATGAACGAAAAGTTCGGTCGCCAATTGCGCGAAGCCGTGACCAGCAATGCCACCGGCTACAAATACTCCACGCAAGAAGTGGAGTTTCAGATCGAGAGCTACTTGCGCTATCAGGGCGACAAGTTCAGCGAGTACTTTGACGCCAATACTTATTTGCTGATCACCCGGGCGCTGGATTATTTCGACCCCGCCCGTCAACACCACGGGGACTTGTCTGCTGCATTCGCCCGCGCCACATGCAAGTTTTTGTTGGTGAGTTTTTCAACCGACTGGCGCTTTTCGCCGGCCCGCAGCCGCGAAATGGTCAAGGCTTTGCTGGACAATCGCTTGGATGTGAGCTACGCTGAAATCGATGCGCCTCATGGTCACGATGCATTTTTGCTGGACGATGCACGCTATTTGAATGTGGTGCGCTCGTACTTTGACAACATGGCCAGTGACTTCAGCGCAGGGGGCGCAGCATGAGCGACCTGCTGACCCTGCAAGCCATTGCCCGCTTGGTGCCTCAAGGCGCCCGCGTACTCGACCTGGGTTGCGGCGATGGTGCCTTGCTGGCCTACCTGCAACAGCACAAGGGCTGCACCGGGTATGGCGTGGAACTCAGTGATGCCAACGTGCACGCTTGTGTGCAACGCGGCGTGAACGTGATTCAGTTGAACTTGGACGATGGCCTGAACATGTTTGCCGATCAGTCGTTTGACGTGGTGCTGCAGATCGACACCTTGCAACACCTGCGCAACGCCGAGACGATGTTGCGTGAGACCGCACGCGTCGGAAAAATCGGCATCGTGGCCTTCCCCAATTTTGCGCACTGGTTCAATCGCTTGAGCGTGCTGCAAGGCCGCATGCCTGTGACCAAGCGGCTGCCTTATCAGTGGTACGACACACCCAATATCCGCGTCGGCACGTTTGCCGACTTTGGTGACCTTGCACGTAAAAACAATTTGCAAGTGCTCGACGCGTTTGGACTGCAGCAAGGACAAGAGGTGCGCCTGTGGCCCAACCTGATGGCGGGCACTGCGGTCTACAAGTTGCAGCGCGGCTGAGATGCCGCCTACACAGGTCAGGGTGGACGCGTATCCACCCCATGGTAATTGGCTGATCGCCAATTTAATTGGCCAAATTTCTTTTGGCCTTCTGTCCATGACGCTGTGCCTGCCTTCTATGCAAGAGTGGGGCGCTATTTTTACGGCCCCGCAAGCGGATGTGCAGTTGACTTTCAGTGGCTATGTGCTTGCCTACGGTGCCTTGCAGCTGGTTTACGGCCCGCTGTCAGACCGACATGGGCGCAGGCCCATCCTCATGCTGGGCCTGGCGGTGGCAGGGCTGGCAACGGTCATGGCCGCGCTGGCGGGCGACATCGCCACGCTGACCCTGGCGCGTGTGTTGCAAGGTGCGGGCTGCGCCGCGAGCATGGTGGTCAGCCGCTCGATGGTGCAAGACCTCTTTACCGGACCAGAGCGCACGCGGGTCATGGCCTACATCGGCATGTCGCTGGGCCTGTGTCCACCGCTGGCCACGCTGATCGGTGGTCAGATTCATGTGCGGTGGGGCTGGCAGGCCAACTTTGTGTTGCTGTCCGTTCTGGCTTTGGCTCTTCTTTTAGCGACCTGGTTCGGACTGCCCCGCGGGGTCAAACCTTCGCGCAGCGACAGCCATTGGTTGCGCGCCATGCTGAACGCTTATGCGCGACTGGCGCGTGAACCTCGCTTTGTGCCGTATGTCACGATCCTTGCGGCCACCACGGCCACGTTTTATGTGTTTCTGGGTGGTGCACCGATCGTGCTCAAAGGCTACGGTATCGGCCCTGACGGAATCGGTTGGTTCATCATGGCCGTACCGATCTCTTACATTCTTGGCAACTTCTTGACCACGCGCCTGATTCATCGGCTGGGTGATGCGCGGGTCATGGTTTGGGGACACGCCTTGACCCTCCTCGGACTGATCGTGATGTTGGGTCTGGGCCTTTCAGGCGTTGAGACGGCGTTGGCAGTGGCTTTGCCGCTGCTTTTGCTGGGGCTGGGTCACGGCCTGATCAACCCGTCTGCGTTGGCAGGCACAGTAAGCTTGCTGCCAGCACTGGCCGGCTCGGCAGCGGCCATCGCCGGTTTGATGCAGCAGCTCATGGGGGCCACCGGAGGTTATCTGGTCGGGCTGGTGCCCCACAAAGGCGCCGTCAACATGGGCTGGATCATGCTGGGTTTTGCCTTGACTGCGGCGTTTGCTCAGTGGACGTTGCTTAGGCGGCGCAACCACGCAACCGGACAGCCCTAGCCCCAGACACACCGCCCAAATGTATTGCGCCAGATTGAAGTTTGTAAGGGTCTTTTCGGGTGGACGTGCCCCATTCCATCTGGCCCAATAGAGGGTCTCAGACCCTGACAAGTAGAACGTATGTCCAAAGATTTTTCTGAAATGGAAGACAGCAATTGTTCCTCCAACCCCTCGATTCACGACATCATGGCCCTGCCCGACCCCCAGGGTCGCCGTGAATGGCTGCAGGGTGCGGGCCTCATGGGATTGCTGGCGCTCCTGCATCCTTTGGCTGGCTGCAGCACGACCGCCCAGACCTCCCCTCGCGCCACCTTGGGCTTCAAAGGCATTCCACCAGGCATGGGCGACGCCCTGGTGGTGCCGCAAGGCTACAGTGCACAGGTGATTGCGGCCTGGGGCGAGCCCGTTGGTATTGCCGGCAACATGCCGGCTTTTCGGATGGATGGCAGCAACAGCGCCGAAGAGCAGGCCGCGCAAATGGGCATGCACCACGACGGCATGGAATTTTTTGCGCTCAATGGCTCATCCACACACGGCCTGATCGCGCTGAACCACGAATACACCGACGACGGATTGCTCCACCCCGATGGCTTCATGCCCATGACAGCGTCCAAAGTGCGCAAGTCGCAAAACGCCCATGGCCTGTCGGTCTTTGAAGTCAAGTTCAATGGTGCGCAATGGGAGATGGTGCGGCCCTCAACGTATGCACGGCGGGTCACCATGCAAACCCCCTTCGAGGTGACCGGACCTGCTGCGGGGCACCCGATGTTGCGCACCGCCGCCGACCCACAAGGGCGCACCGTGCTGGGCACGCTGAACAACTGCGCCAGCAGCCAAACGCCTTGGGGCACTTACCTGTCAGGCGAAGAAAACTGGATGTTTTATTTTGGCGGTGGCAAGAGCATCAGCCCGCACCACCAACGCTGGGGCATGCGAGAAAAAGGCCTTTACAACTGGGAGTCCAGCGACCCCCGCTTTGATGCTTCGCGACACCCCAATGAACCCAACCGCTTTGGCTGGGTGGTGGAGCTGGACCCGAATGACCCGACCAGCACCCCCGTCAAACGCACGGCTTTAGGTCGTGCTGCCCACGAAGGCGCCTGGGTCGCACTGACGCGTGACCAACGTGCGGTGGTGTACTCGGGCGAAGACGCCCGGTTTGAATACATTTACAAATTCGTCAGCACGGGCCGCATGCAGCCCGGCGGCGCCAAAGCCAACCGTCACCTGCTGGACGAAGGCACCTTGTTTGTAGCCCGCTTTGATGCCTCGGGCAAAGGCGAATGGCTGCCACTGGTGCACGGCCAGGGGCCCTTGACGGCCCGCAACGGGTTTGCAGATCAAGGCGAAGTTTTGATCAAAGCCCGCCAAGCCAGCGACCTGCTGGGCGCCACCAAAATGGACCGCCCAGAATGGCTGACCATCGACAAATCTTCGCGCTGGGTGTACTGCACCTTGACCAACAACAGCCAACGCGGCGAGCCCGGTAAACCCGGCGTGGATGCGGCCAACCCTCGGGCCAACAACACCATGGGTCAGATCATCCGATGGCTGGAAGACGGCGACTTTGATGGCAACACTTTTGTCTGGAACCACCTGCTGTTGGCGGGCGACCCGGCCAACACACGCCAAGAAGCCCGTGGCAACATCCAAGGCGACATGCTGGGCTGCCCTGATGGTCTGGGCTTTGCGCCCAACGGCTTGTTGTGGATCCAGACCGACGCGCATGCGACCCAGATGTACAAAGGCGAATTCGAACGCATAGGCAACAACCAAATGCTGGCCTGCGACACGCAGACCGGTGAAGTGCGGCGCTTTTTGACCGGTCCCACCAACTGCGAGATCACCGGCCTGACCTTCACGCCCGACGGACGCAGTCTGTTCATCAACGTGCAGCACCCGGGCGAAACACCGACCGACCGCAGCGACCCGCAAAAACCCAACCAATTTTCCAACTGGCCCGACTACCAAACCGGCGGTCGCCCCCGCTCGGCGACAGTGGTGATCCGCAAAGCGGATGGCGGCGTGATCGGCAGCTAACTTTTTTTTCAACCCCACTCGGAGTCCTTATGGCAATTTATGAACTGCGCACTTACTCGGCCATCGTCGGCAAAATGGGCGAGCTGACCGCCCTGTATACCCAAGAAGGCTGGCCCGCTTTGTCCAAGCACCCCAAAAAACTGGTGGGCTATTTCACCGGCGATGTGGGTGCCATCAACGAGCTGATTCATGTTTGGAAGTTTGACGACGATGCCGACCGCCGCGCATTTTGGGCTGGTGTGTTTTCCGACCCTGAATTCATGGCCTTTGCCGCCAAAATCCGTCCACTCATCCGCGAACAAAACAACAAGCTGATGCTGTCCGCGCCATGGGGACCGCAGCCTTAATCGGCCCAAGCCTCACTCAGCACGGGCTGACATTCAAGATGTCGCTCAGGGCTGTACTTTTTTGATCCAAGGCGTATCAGACGCCAAATCTGCCCAGCGGCTCTCGCCCTCATAGGTCACGCGATCGCCTGCTTTGAAAAAACCATTTCTGCGTGCATCGTTCTTGATTTCTGAGACTTGACCCTTGTCATCCTGAACCGTGAGCATTTGGCCAGGACGCTTGGAGACCTCGCAACCGATTTTCATCCCCAGGTAGTAGCCCAGCAATCCCCCGATGACCGAGCCCGAGTCCTTGTCAACCGCTTTGCCTGCGGCCTCGCCAACAGCACCGCCCAAAAAACCCGCCGAGCCATTGGTCTCATCGCAGACGGTGATCTCTTTCACGTTTTGAACCTCTACACCCGCCAAATTACTGGGGCGCGTGGCGCAACCACTCAAAGCGACCAGCCAAAGTAAGCCAACTGCAAATGCTTGAAAACGCATGACGATCTTTCCGGATCATGAACATGCACGAATGTTAATTGTGATTAATTCCATCACTGAATTTTTTAGTAACCAAAAATTTCAGTCCTTGTCTTGGATTGCCTTTGATCTGAACGACATCTTAAAAAAATGGTAAGGTGTTTTTAACTTTCTTTGTTAGGAGCACTACGTGGCACAAAAAGTTCAGCTACTCAATCCAACCACTGGGTTGATGAAACAGGGGTTTTATGGTTTCAGTTGGACCTACCTGTTCTTTGGATGGTTCGTACCTCTTTTTCGAGGCGAACTGGGCGTAGCCGCCTTGCATCTCATGTTTACGATTTTCACATTCGGTTTTTGGCAATTGATTGTGGCCTTCCTGTATAACAAGCAATACATGACGCGCATGATTGAAAAAGGTTACAGGTTGAACGATGAGGAACATGTCATGGATGCGGCCAGAATGAAGTTGGGCATGGTGAAGGTCTAAGTTTTTGCTTATTTGGTCGTGCCAAGATCTGATGATCCATAACCTTCAGCACTTGTTATTAATTCATTGAATCCAAAAGTGATTCACTTCGTACTTTAATTTGTCATAAATTTTTTACTTTAGATTTAAAATAAAGGTGTTCATCGGGTAACATGAAGATGGCAAATGGATATCGCATTTAAAAGCCAGTCCCAAACTCAATACCCCCATGATTACCTTGCACACATTTGGCCCCGCCTTCGGCCAACCAGACCCCAGCCCTTTTGTGATGAAGGCAATGGCGTTGTTGAAGTTGTCTGGCTTGCCCTACACAACAGATGTGTTTTCTGGTGGGCTCCATCTTGGTCCTAAAGGCAAACGTCCTTACATCGTGGACGATGGGCTTACGGTTGCAGACTCAACCTTTATTCGTTTTTACCTTGAGCAAAAGTACGGGCTCGATTTCGACGCGCATCTGACCCCGCAGCAAAAAGCTGCAACATGGGCCATTGAAAAAATGTGCGAAGAGCATCTGTATTTCGCTGCGATTTATTTCCGCTGGATGGTGGAAGAAAACTTCCAAAAAGGCCCTGCTACTTTTTTCAACAAAGTGCCTGCACTGATTCGCCCGTTCATTCGCGTGGTGGCCAGACGCAAAGCGGCCAATAATTTGCATGCCCAGGGCATGGGGCGGCACACCGAGGTTGAAATCACACAACTGGCATGCCACGACATCGATGCGTTGGCGCAAATGCTGGGTGATGCCGATTGGTTTGGTGGTGCGTCGCCTTGTGCGGCAGATGCAAGTGCAGGCGCGATTGCTTTGGCTTGTATGTGCGAACACTTTGATACACCGCTCTTGGCAAAAGCGAAGTCACACAAGAATCTTGTGGCTTATGTCGAGCGCGTGCAAAGCCGATTCTTTGCGTGAGTCGCTCAAAAGAGCGCATTCAGGCCATCCATTAAGCAGTCCGTCGTGTACGCAAGAGGTTCGTTTGCGTTTATCTTTGCTTAAGTCGCATATTGACCGCAGTCATGTTAAATTTGTAAGACAACTTTAGCCATGCAAAGGATTTCTGCAAATGAGCACGACCACAGTGGGCTTGATCGGTTTGGGGGCTATGGGTTCGGGCATGGCGGCATCGCTTCGGCGGGCTGGGCATACGGTGCATGTGTTCGATGTGCGGCGCGAGGTGGCCCAAGCGTTTGCCAAAGAGGGTGGCGTGGCGCACGACTCATTGGCGTCTTTGGGCGCGGCCTGTGACGTGATTGTCTCGGTCGTGGTCAACGCCGCGCAAACCGAGAGCCTGTTGTTTGGCGATGGCACTGCCGCCGGCAATACGGCGGGTTGTGCGGCCAGCATGAAGCCGGGCAGCGTGTTTGTGATGTGCTCTACCGTGGACCCCAACTGGTCGGTCGCGCTCGAAGCGCAGCTTGAAGGCATGGGCCTGCAGTATGTGGATGCGCCCATTTCGGGTGGCGCGGCCAAGGCGGCCAGCGGCCAGATGACCATGATGACCGCAGGCAAACCTGCACCCTATGCCATGGCCGAACCGTTTTTGAAAGCCATGGCCGCCAAGGTCTACAAGTTGGGCGACAGCGCGGGTGCAGGCAGCAAAGTCAAGATCATCAACCAACTCTTGGCCGGTGTGCACATTGCCGCCGCCGCCGAAGCCATGGCGCTGGGCCTTCGCGAAGGGGTGGACCCGAATGCTTTGTACGAGGTGATCACCAACAGTGCGGGCAACAGCTGGATGTTTGAAAACCGCATGGCCCATGTGTTGGCGGCCGATTACACGCCACTGTCGGCGGTGGATATTTTTGTGAAAGATCTGGGCATCGTGCTGGACATGGCCCGCGCCAGCAAGTTCCCGTTGCCACTCTCGAGCACCGCACACCAGATGTTCATGCAGGCCAGCACGGCGGGCTTCGCCAAGGAAGATGACAGCGCGGTGATCAAAATTTTCCCGGGCATTGAGTTGCCCAAAGCCGCTGCCCCACAATGACCCTTTGAAACGTTCCTGTAGGAGCTTGCCTGCAAGCGATGAGGCCTGCGTGCGGCACTGACCCATCGCCAGCAGGCTGGCTCCTACAACACAGAGACACGACCCGACATGAATCTGCCTTCCGCATCTCGCTTGAAACTCGGCTGTATCGCCGACGACTTCACCGGCGCCACTGATTTGGCCAACAACCTGGTGCGCTCGGGCATGCGGGTGGTGCAGACCATTGGCGTGCCAACAACGCCGCTTGCCGCTGATGTGGACGCGGTGGTGGTGGCGCTCAAGTCACGCACCGTGCCTAAGGCCGAGGCCATCACGCAATCGCTCGCGGCTTTGAAGTGGCTGCAAGCGCAAGGCGCGGAGGGTCGCTCACCACAGATTTATTTCAAATACTGCTCCACATTTGACAGTACGCCCGATGGCAACATTGGCCCCGTAACCGAGGCGCTGATGGACGCCTTGGGATGCGACTTCACCATCGCAACCCCAGCCTTTCCGGACAACGGGCGCACCGTGTTCAAGGGCTATTTGTTTGCGGGCAACGTTTTGCTCAATGAGAGCGGTATGCAAAACCACCCGCTCACGCCCATGCAGGATGCCAACCTGGTGCGCGTGATGCAGGCGCAAACGCAACGCCAAGTGGGCTTGATCGATTACAAAACAGTGGCGCAAGGCGAGACCGCGATTCGCGAACGGATCCGCACATTACGCGCTGAGGGTATCGGCGTAGCGATTGTGGACGCGACCAGCAACGCAGATTTGTTGCTGCTGGGCCCCGCCCTGAAAGACATGCCCTTGGTCACTGCAGGCTCGGGCGTGGCGATTGGCCTGCCAGCGAACTTTGGCCTGAAACCCTCTTTGCAAGCCAGCCAATTGGCTGCGGCGAGTGGTCTGCAAGCGGTGGTCTCAGGCAGTTGCTCGGTGGCCACCAACGCACAGGTTGCGCACTTCAAAGCCACCGGCCGGCCGGCGCTGGTGATCAACCCCGCCAGCCTGATGAACGGGCAAAGCGATGCAGTGGTGCAGCAGGTGCTGGCCTGGGCTGCGCCTTTTCTGAAAGACGGACCGGTGCTCGTGTATTCCACCGCTGAACCCGAGGCCGTGAAGCAAGTACAAGCACAGCTGGGCGTGGCCGAAGCGGGGGCCTTGGTCGAACACGCATTGGCCGCAGTGGCGCGTGGCTTGGTGGACTTGGGTGTGAAGCAATTGGTGGTGGCAGGCGGTGAGACCTCGGGCGCTTGCGTGCAGGCGCTGGGCATTGCGCAGTTGCAAATCGGCCCGCAAATCGATCCCGGCGTGCCGTGGTGCCATACGCCCTCCGTTGCGGGCGGCCTGCACATCGCTCTCAAGTCAGGCAACTTTGGCACCGAAGATTTTTTCACCAAAGCCTTTGGTGCGCTGAAATGAACAAACAGCAAGCGCGGCTGTTTTGTAGGAGCCAGCCTGCTGGCGATTCATGCCCAGAAAACCAGGGGGCCTATCGCCAGCAGGCTGGCTCCTACTTCGAAACGCAGCAGCAGAACCAAGCTATCGCCAGCAGGCTGGCTCCTACAATGACCAATTGCCGCATGGAGACTGTTCATGAATGAATCACAAGCCCGCGAAGAAATTTGCCGCGTCGGGTGCAGCTTGTTTGAGCGCGGCTATGTGCATGCCACCGCAGGCAACATCAGTGTGCGCTTAGACGATGGTTTTTTGATCACACCCACCGATGCCTGTCTGGGTTTTTTGGACCCTGCACGCTTGGCCAAACTCGATCTGCAAGGCCAGCAACTCAGCGGCGACAAGGGCAGCAAAACCATGGCCATGCATCGGCAAATTTACACCGCCGCTTGCGAGCAGGACAACGACACGCGTTGCGTGATCCACACCCACAGCACGCACTGCGTGGCCCTCAGCCTGATGGCGCATGGGTCTGAGTTGTTGCCACCCATCACACCTTATTTCGTGATGAAAGTGGGCCATGTGCCACTGTCACGTTACCACCGCCCGGGCAGCCCAGAGGCGGCCCAAGAGGTGGCTGGCTTGATCAGAAGCTATGCGGCGCAAGGCACCCCCATTCGCGCCGTGATGCTGCCGCGTTTAGGCCCCAATGTTTGGCACCACACCCCGGCATCCACCATGGCCTTGCTGGAAGAGCTGGAAGAAACCGCGCGGCTGATGCTGCTGCAACCTAATACGCCTCCGATGTATGCCTCCGAGCTGGACGATTTGCGCCAGACTTTTGACGCAAAGTGGTGAAAACACTTTGTGATTGCTGAACGACCCCTTTGCTTGAAAGAAGACCTATGCCTCGCTTTGCCGCCAACCTGTCGATGATGTACCCCGACCTGCCGTTTTTGGATCGCTTTGATGCGGCTGCAAAAGACGGCTTCAAGGCGGTTGAGTTTTTGTTTCCCTATGCGTTTGCGGCAGCAGAATTGGCCACCCGCTTGAAGGCCAATGGTTTGCAGCAGGTGCTGTTCAACACGCCATCGGGTGGGCTAGAAACCTCCAGCTTTGATACAGCTTGGACACAGGGCAGCCGAGGCACCGCCAGCGTGCCGGGGCGTGAAGCCGAATTTCGTGCGGGCTTTGAAACCGCGCTGACGTATGCCGCCGCTCTGAACTGCCCGCGCGTGCACGCCATGGTGGGCTTGCGCGCTGCAGGCACCGACCCGGCTTTGCATGACAACACCTTGATCGCCAACCTGAAGTGGGCTGCCGCCCTGGCCGCCAAAGAGGGGCGCGATGTGCTGATCGAACCCATCAACCCCCGCAGCGTGCCGGGCTTTCATTTGAACCGCCAGGACGAGGGGCACCGCATCGTGCAAGCCGTGGGTGAGGCCAATGTGAAAGTACAAATGGATTTGTTCCATTGCCAGATCGTGCATGGCGACTTGACCACACTGATTCGCCAGTACCTGCCCACGGGCCGGGTCGGGCATTTCCAGATTGCCGATGTGCCCGCTCGCCATGAGCCAGGGACGGGCGAAATCAACTGGCCGCACATTTTCAACACCATTGACCAGGTCAGTGCCGAGTGCGGCTGGGACGGCTGGATCGGCTGTGAATACAACCCCGCCGACACAACAACAGGCGGAACTTCTCGCGGTCTTCAATGGTTGCGTGATTTACGCCAATAAAGGGGTCGCCCGCGAGAAAGGGCGCCGCGGGTTAAAGTAGCTCCTGAAATCCCTAGGAGCTTTGACATGAACGCCCCCATTCACCGCGAACTGCCACCCGGCGAACTCAATACCGCACAAGCCCTGACCGATGTCAGCCAGGCTTGGGACGGCGA
>CANBWK010000027.1 GCA_947373105.1 Comamonadaceae bacterium
CTGGATGTGTTGGTCAACAACGCCGCGATTCGCCGCGAAGCGCCGATTGCCGACATCACCCTCGAGGCTTGGCGCGACACGCTGGCGGTCGTACTGGACGGCGCTTTCTTTTGTGCGCAAGCGGCCTTGCCCTTGCTGCGCCAATCGCCCGCCGGTGCGGTCATCAACATCGGTGGCATGACTGCGCATACGGGCGGGTTGAACCGTCCGCATGTGGTCACGGCCAAAGCCGGGCTGGTGGGTTTGACGCGCGCCTTGGCGCACGACCTGGCCCCTGGTGTCACCGTCAACTGCGTATCACCCGGAATGATCTCGACCGCCCGCAACAGCACCACCACCAGCGGCACGCCCAATCACCACGCACAGCACCACCCCTTGCTCGAGCGCCGGGGCACGGCCGATGAAGTGGCGTCCATGGTGTGTTACCTGGCCAGCGACAAAGCACGGTTTGTGACCGGGCAAGTGATGCACGTCAACGGCGGGACTTACCTCGGTTCATGATGGCAGTTCGCGATCGCCTCCCTGGCCTGTGGCGATTGCTGGCCACACTGGCCTGTGCCACGGCGGGCGGTGAACTGGCGGCGTGGATCCACATGCCTTTGCCTTGGTTATTGGGGGCCATGGGCGGTGTCGCGTGCATCAGTTTGGCGGGGTATGTCCAGAAACAACCGGTGCTGGCACGCAAGGGTGCTCAGATTTACATCGGGACGACATTGGGTTTGTTTTTCACGCCTGTCGTGTTGCATCAGATGGGTGGCTTGGCGCCTTGGATGGTGGTGGGCGCGGTCACGGGCATTGTGATGTCGGCCCTCTCGGCGCGGGCGTTGCAGCACTTGGCGGGCGTGGACGGCCCGACGGCCATTTATGCGGTGGCCTTGGGTGCTTCGGCTGAAATGTCGGTACAGGCGCAACGCGCAGGGGCCGATGGTGCGGTGGTGGCTTCGGCACACGCCGTGCGCATCATGATGGTCACCTTCACTGCGACGATGATTGCTTGGGCCAGCGGAACGCCTGTGGCCAATCCGTTTGGCGGTTCCGAATTGCTGTCTCTGCCCATGAGTGCGGCATTGCTGTTGGCGTCAATGGGTGTGGGCCGTGTCTTTCAACACTTCAAATTACCCAATCCATGGGTTTTGGGCGCCATCTTGATTGGCGGTATGTGCGCCTCGCAGGAACTGGTCGGGCGATTGCCCAATGAAGGGCTGCTGGCGGCGCAACTGGTCATCGGTTGGGGATTGGGCCAACACATCACGCGCGATTTTTTTACGCGTGCGCCGCGCACCCTGGCTTGCGTTGCAATGGTCACTCTGGGTATTTTGGGGGTGTGCATGGGCATGGCTTGGGTCATTTCCATGGGCGCGCACATGCCGGTGATGACGGCATTCTTGTCCATGGCCCCAGGGGGGATGACGGAAATGTCAGTGATCTCCAAAGCCTTTGGCTTGGGCGCACCGATCGTGACCGCGTTCCACATGCTGCGGATTCTGACCACGATTTTTCTGACGCAGCCTATGGCGCGCTCGATGCTCGCAAGCGGTTGGGTGCGCAAAGATGCAACGCATTGAGTCTTGACTTTAACTGCATGAGTTTTTTTCAGAAGGCCCCATTGGGGCCTTCGTCTTTTGGAAATCCACTGATGTAGATCAAATTCTCATTTTCAAGGCGGTGTTAATTTGTCTCTTATGAAGGAACTATGTTCCTTTATGGAGAACGACTTTGTATCCTCGCGGTATGAAGATCAAAACACAAAACCTTTGGAGATGCACCCATGTTGAAAAAAGAGCAAAACGAGTTGGTGACACAAACCGGGCCGGGGGCACCGATGGGGGCTGTCTTTCGGCGTTTTTGGATGCCCGCCTTGCTGTCAGAGCAATTGCCAGGGCCCGATTGCGATCCTGTGCGCCTTGAATTGTTCTCTGAAAAAATGGTCGCATTCCGAGACACTGCGGGCCATTTGGGTTTGATTGATGAGTTTTGTGCGCACCGTGGGGTGTCGCTTTGGTTTGGCCGGAACGAAGAAATGGGTCTGCGCTGCCCCTATCACGGCTGGAAATTCAACGTCAAGGGCGAGTGTGTCGATGTGCCGTCCGAACCGAACAGTGGATTTTGTGATCGCATCAAACTCAAGTCGTACCCGATGATCGAGCGAGGTGGTGTCATCTGGGTCTATATGGGACCGCCTGAGCATAAACCGCCTTTGCCAGAATACGAATTTGCCACCGTGCCTCTTTCGCAATCCTACATTTCCAAGCGCCATCAAGAATGCAATTGGTTGCAGGCTTTGGAAGGTGGCATCGACTCGAGTCACGTTTCGTTTTTGCACAGTGGCAGTTTGAACCGTGATCCTTTGTTCAAAGGCGCAAAGGGGAATCAGTACAACCTGAGTGATTTGAGCCCCGTGTTTGACGTATCTGAATCCGATGGTGGCTTGTTTGTCGGCGCACGACGCAACGCCGAAGACGATCAATACTACTGGCGCATCACACCATGGTTGATGCCTAACTACACAGTCGTTCCACCGCGCGGTGACCATCCGGTGCATGGGCATTTTTGGGTTCCCATCAATGACGAAAACTGCTGGGCCTGGAGTTTTGACTACCACCCTACGCGAGACCTCACGCACGACGAGCGCCAGGCCATGATCGGTGGCGCCAGTGTGCACGTCAAAGTGGATGAAAATTACCGACCCCTCCAACGCAAAGAAAACAATTACATGATGGACCGCGCAGCACAGAAAGAAGGTATTTACTACAGCGGTATCGAAGGCATCGGTATACAAGACGCCTCTTTGCAAGAGAGCATGGGTCCGATTCAAGACCGAACCAAAGAGAACTTGGTATCCACCGACAACGGCATCATCATGACGCGTCAGCGTTTGATGAAGGCTGCCAAAGCTTTGGCAGAGAACCCGAACTTTCAATTGCCCGGTTTGGACCCCGAGCATCAAAAGGTGCGCTCGGCCGCGGTGCTTCTCAAGCGTGGGCTGGCGTTCAAAGATGCCGCGAAAGACGCACTGAAGGCGGCGCCAGGCAAGCCCCACAGTTCGGTCTAACACGCGCAAGAGGCACCCTGGGGATGGACCATCCTTGGGGCCGACAGCCGCGGGACGTGTGCCAGGTGTGAGTTTTTCTAGGTTCTTCTATAAAGAACATCGGTTCGCTATGCTTGACACACATCATGGCATCACCGATAGTTCAAGCTGTGTTAATTCATGGTTTCCGCTTGGCTGTCCTGACGTCGTCCGCGGGTTTAGAAGGATTATTTGTGCCCCGTCGTTTATTTTTGCAATGTGCCCAAGCGGCACTTTTTTCTATCGCGCTGGCCCCTTTGGCCGCGCTGACACAAGAGGCCAGTTGGCCTCAAAAATCGGTGCGTATTGTGGTGCCTTTTGCGGCAGGCGGAAGCTCCGATGCCTTAGGCCGTATCGTGGCACAAGGATTAACCGAAATTTTCAAGCAGCCCTTTGTCATTGAGAACCGGGGTGGAGCGGGCGGCGTCTTGGGCTCCAATATGGTGGCTAAGTTGCCAGCAGATGGTTACACCCTGGTGGTTTCCGGTGTGGCATCGCATGTGATTGCACCTCTGGAAAACCCCAAAGCCTTGGAACCCATCAAAGATTTCACACACATCGCCATTTTGGGGGGGCCGCCAATTGCGCTGGCGGTCAATGCCGGCATAGCGCCGACTGATGTCAAAAGTTTCATTCAATATGCTAAGAACGAGCCCAAGGGCGTGAGCTGGGGTTCGCCGGGTCAGGGCACCCATGGCTATTTGATTGGCGAAGCGTTTGAAGTTCTGACCAAAACGCCCATGCAACACATTGCTTACAAGGGGGCTGCGCCAGCCGTTGCCGATTTGGTTGCAGGCCATATTCCTGCGTCTTTCACCACGCTGAGTACCGCTGCCACGCAAGTACAGGCGGGCAAAGTACGGATTTTGGCCGTCTCGTCGGCCAAGCGTCTGCCCATGTTTCAGCAAGTACCGACTTTCACGGAGTTGGGCTACCCGACACTGACGGGGATCACTTGGTTTTCCTTGTCTGGCCCTGCGGGCATGCCCGCAGATGTGGTCACACGGTTGAATGCCGCTGTGCGCAAAATCATGCATTCCTCCCATGCGCAAGAACAATTGGCCAAGGCCTCCATGGAAACCTACGACTTTGATGTGCCTCGTTTCAACCAGTTCATCTTGGCGGAGCTCAAACAATGGGCGCCCATGGTCAAACAGGTTAAGAGCGACTGATCAGTGAATGCATTCAGGCATGCAAAAGGGCTCCCTTGGGAGCCCTTGAAATTTCTTGTCACAAGCGGTGTGTTTTAAACAGGCAATATCTCGATCACACCGGCTTCGTGGCGGGCTTTGTAAGTTTTCAAGGGGATCATGCAGGGGGGCGCAACCACCTCACCTGTGCGAATGTTGAACGAGCCATTGTGAAAATCGCATTCCACCACGTCACCCTCGATTTCCCCTTCAGACAGGGACCCTGGGCCATGGGTACAGACATCGTCGGTGACGAAGTACTCGCCATCGATATTGAACACGGCAAGCGTCAAACCATCCTTCTCTACCTTGATGGCTTTGCCGGGCGCGACTTCAGACGCTTGGCACAGAGAGAGATATTCGCACGGACCACTCATAGTTAATCTCCTGTTGACAATCACAAGCCGACAATGATACTCTCGTTTCCAATGAAAGAACATTGTTCCTTTATATAGAACGCCAAATTCTCACACGAGATAGCGCCCTAAAAGCGATCCCCTGAACCCATTGAGGAGTTGAAAAGATGCTGAAAAAAGAACAAAACGACCTGGTCACGCAAACCGGACCGGGCACACCCATGGGAGACATGTTCCGCCGCTATTGGTTGCCCGCTCTTTTGTCTGAGCAGTTGCCTGCCCCTGATTGCGATCCCGTGCGTTTGGAGTTGCTGTCCGAAAAAATGCTGGCCTTTCGTGACACCTCTGGCAAGCTGGGTTTGGTCGATGAATTTTGCGCGCACCGCGGTGTGTCATTGTGGTTCGGCCGTAACGAAGAAAACGGCATCCGTTGCCCTTACCACGGCTGGAAATATGACGTGAATGGCAATTGCACTGAAGTGCCTTCAGAGCCCAACACCGGTTACTGTGAGAAGGTCAAGCTCAAGTCCTACCCGATGGTCGAGCGTGGTGGCGTGATCTGGGTGTACATGGGTCCACCGGAGCGCCAACCGGCCTTGCCTGAGTGGGAGTTCGCCACCTTGCCGGTGTCGCATTCCTATATGTCCAAGCGTTTACAAGCCAGCAACTGGTTGCAAGCCTTGGAGGGCGGTATTGACTCCAGTCATGTGTCTTTCTTGCACAGTGCCTCGCTCAGCCGGGATCCTCTGTTCAAGGGGGCTAAAGGCAATCAGTACAACCTGAGTGACTTGAGCCCCGTTTTTGAAGTGGTCGAAGCCGCTGGTGGTTTGCTGGTGGGTGCCCGTCGCAATGCCGAGGACGATCAGTACTACTGGCGCATCACCCCTTGGATCATGCCTTCCTTCACGATGGTCCCGCCACGGGGCGACCATCCGGTACACGGCCACTTCTGGGTGCCCATCAACGACCACAGTTGCTGGACTTGGAGTTTTGACTACCATCCCACACGTCCTCTCTCCGAGGCCGAACGCACCGCCATGATCGGCGGCGCCAGCATCCATGTGAAAGTTGACAAAGACTACGTGCCTTTGCAGCGTGCTGAGAACGATTACCTCATGGACCGCAAAGCCCAGCGTGAAGGCATTTTGTACAGCGGCATTGAAGGCATTGGCATGCAGGATGCATCGCTTCAGGAAAGCATGGGTGCCATTCAAGACCGGACCAAAGAAAACCTGGTGTCTACCGACAACGGCATCATCATGGCGCGTCAGCGTTTGATCAAAACAGCGCGCGCTTTGGCGGCAGACCCGGACTTCAAACTGCCTGGACTCGATCCAGAGCACCAAAAGATTCGCTCGGTGGCCATTTTGCTCAAGCGCGATCAGGTTTTCAAAGAGGCCGCAAAAGACGCCTTCCGTGCCGAGCCCGGCAAGCCGCATTCCAGCGTTTGATCAGAACCCACTCAGGACCACCATGGCCATCAACTTCAAAGCCGCCGTAGCAATGCCCGGCGGCACCATTGAACTGCAAAACTTCCAGACGCCTGAGCCCAAGCCGGATGCGGGCTTGCTCAAAGTCGCCATCACCGGTGTGTGCGGCAGCGATTGGATGTTCTTTCAAGACCTGCCCAAGATGAAAGGCCCGACCATTCTGGGCCACGAAACTGTCGGTCATGTGCAAGAAGTCGGTGCGATTGCCGGCCCGAAATGGGGCGTCAAAGAAGGTGACTTGGTCGCACTGGAAGAGTATTTGCCTTGCGGACATTGCGACTTTTGCCGCAGCGGAGATTTCCGTTTGTGCAATGCCACCGATTGGCGTCTGGGCGGGCCGCGTTACGGCGCGACAGGCATGAGCATTGGCTCGGGTTTGTGGGGCGGTTTTGCGCAGTACCAAGAGCTGCACATGAACACGGTGTTCCACAAAGTGCCTGCAGGCGTCGATCCCAAATACGCAGCCTTGGCGTTGCCGATGTCCAATGGTATTGAGTGGACCTATCTGCAGGGCGGTGCAGGTCCTGGCCAAACGGTGCTGATTCAAGGGCCGGGGCAGCAAGGCTTGTCCTGTGTGATTGCCGCGCGTGAGGCGGGTGTGACGAACATCATCGTGACGGGTTTGAATACGCCCACCGATCAAAAACGTTTGGCGCTGGCCAAACGTTTGGGTGCGAGCCACACGGTGGCGATTGGCGATCAGGACCTGCTGGAAAGCGTGGCCGACATCACCGGGGGTCAGATGGCCGACCTGGTCATTGACTGCGCCTCTGGTGGCCCTGGTTCGGTGATCAGTGCAATGCAGTTGGCGCGCAAAAAAGGCCGTGTGATCTTGGGCGGTATCAAGCGTCAAAAAGTGCCGCAGTTCGACAGCGACATGATCATTGCCAAGTTTTTAACCGTCAAAGGTATGCGAGGACACAGTTACGAGTCTGTCGAGATGGCCTTGCAGGTGATTGCCGGCAATCGCCACAACGTCAAGGAAATGAGCACCCACACTTTTGGCCTGGAGCAGACTGAATACGCGATCCGCACCTTGGTGGGTGAAGGCGCTGAAGATGCCATTCACATGACGATCGACCCGTGGAAATAAATCGACGAGCCGTGTCGTCAACGCCATAAACAATAGGCAACAGAGGAAGTTATGGAACGGTGTGCTTGGTGCGAAAGTTCTGACTTGTATCGTCACTACCATGACACCGAATGGGGCGTTCCGCTCCGCGACAACCGTGCCCTGTTCGAGTTGTTGATCCTGGAAGGCGCGCAAGCTGGACTGTCTTGGTCAACGGTGCTCAACAAGAGAGAGACTTATCGAGCGGCCTTCGATGGATTTGACCCTGCCAAAATCGCACAGTACGACGACCGCAAAGTGGCCGCGCTTTTGGCCAATCCAGGCATCATTCGCAATCGTTTGAAGGTGGCGGCTGCCATCACCAATGCCAAGGCCTACTTGTCGCTGCAGGCTCAGGGCCAATCGTTCAATGCGTTTGTTTGGCAGTTCGTGCAGGGAAAGCCTCTGCAAAACATGCGGCATTCATTGCAAGAAGTTCCTGCCAAGACGCCGCAGTCAGACGCTATGAGCAAAGCGCTTTTGAAGGCCGGCTTTAAATTTGTCGGGTCCACCATTTGCTATGCCTTCATGCAAGCGTCAGGCATGGTGAACGACCATGTCGTGACGTGCCATCGTCACGCCCCAGTCAAGAAACTCGCAGCTTCAAAGCCCTGAGCTGTTGCGCTGACAGGGGCAGTGACACAATGACCGTCAAGCCAAGCGTGGCCGCATTGGCCTCAGTAGCCAGCGCATCATTTTGGAAATCAGGCACGGTTTCAAATGGTGCCATCTGAACGACCAAGGGCACAAGGCTGGAGCCTTGGGTCGTCAAGACGCGACCCTTTAAACGCAAGAGTTGAGTGCCTAATTCGCTTTGGAGTTGCGCGATGTGTTGACGAAGCATGTCGCTGTCAACGGCTTGTGGGATGGGCCAGAAAAAAGCTTCGGCCGAATGACTGTGTGCGTGGTCATGAGGGTGATCGTGAAGTTCGTGCGATTGCGCGTGATCATGCGTATCAGAGGGTGTGCGACCCTGCAATGCCGCTAACACCTGCGCTGCGGTCAAACTGGCCTGGGCTGAGCTGCGGATTTCGGCGCGCGAAGCGGTGTGGGCCAATTGATGGGCAATGCGGCGCTGCAGGGGCTGAAGCACTTCGGTGTTGAGCAGGTCTGTTTTGGTGATCACCAGCAAGTCTGCGCCGGCCAATTGCGCTCGGGCCTCCGCATGGTGGGTGAGCACGGCGTCTGCCGTTGCAGCGCTCAGGCAGGTGATCACGCCGGCCAAGCGATAGCGCTCTTTCAGCAGGTCGCTGGACGTTAAAGCTGCTGCCACCGGGCCGGGTTCGGCCAGGCCCGTGGTTTCAATGATCAACAACGGAAATTTGTGCATACGGCGTTCCAGACGCGCCCAGAACAGGTCTTCCAGCGCCTCGGATAACCCGGGCAAGCCGGTGCAGCAGATGCAGGCATTGGCGACCAAGGCTGCGGATTCGCTGGCACCGCTCAGGAGTTGATTGTCTAAGCCGACCTCGCCCAGTTCATTGATGATCAGCGCGGCATCTTGAAACTCTGGCTGACCCAGCCAGGACTTGAGCAGACTGGTTTTGCCACTGCCCAAATAGCCGGTCAGCAAATAGACCGGAATGCGTGGATCACGCACAGAAGAAGTGGAAGGCGTGGTCATGCGGAAATTGTGGTCATGGTCAATTGATCAGTCTGCGTATGATGCACACCATTACCTGTTGAAAGCCATTGCATGGAACGCATCACCATTTCTATTGAACCCGAATTGGCTACCATTTTGGACCAATTGACCGAGAAGCATGGTTACACCTCGCGATCTGAGGCGATGCGTGACCTGATTCGAGGCTGGCATTCACAAGACGCTTTGCGGCAAAACGAGAGTTCGCATTGCATCGCGCACATCGGCTATGTGTACAACCACCATGATCGCACCATGGCCGAGCGCATTGCCAACATTCAGCATGATCACCATGACCTGACTGTGTCCAGCATGCATTTGCATCTGGACCACGATCATTGTTTGGAAGTCGCATTTTTAAAAGGCCCCACCAAAGAGGTGCGGCAATTTGCGCACCGTGTGGTGGCGCAAACAGGCGTGCGTCACGGCTCGGTGAACATCGTGCCCGTGCATCTGGCGTCAGGCGGCAAAGGCCATGACCATGGGGGCGGCGCTCACCACGTTCATCTTCAACCCGCGAGCTGAGCGCACAACCGCCTTCAATGGGTAACCAAAGGCGAGGTTGAGTGATGACCCGCCACTGTCCCGCGATCATGGACGTGCGGTTTTTTGCCATCAGCGCCTAGACGCCAGTAGCTCCAGCCATACACACAAAGCATCGACGCGGTAAGCCCCACGCCAATCCAGCCGCCCCATGCATCCCACACAGTTTCCAGTGCCGGCAGGTGCTGACTGCCGTGGCTGACCACCACCACGAGCAGCGCCATGCACGCGATCACACCACTCATCCAGCGGCCCGCTTGGTTCGCCAGGTTGTCACTGCGGCGCACCAGCCAGTGCATGACCAAGCCATTGCCGGTGTCGGCCAGCATCATGCCCAATCCAAAGCAGAAGGCGAGCAAAATGATCATGCCCAAGCCGCCCAGTTCATGCCCCTTGGCCGCCATCAAACCGGCTTGCGCCAAAGAGTCAAATGAAATGGCAAACGCAAAACCCACACCCATCGGATGTGCCAGCGGACCCATGGCCCGCAGGATCATGTTTTGAACGGGACCGGTGACATGCATGTGCGCATGGCCTGACCAACATTGGCGCAAATTGGCTGCCGCCAACCACAGTAAAAAAACAGTCGACACCCACAAGCCAATGGCGTCCAACCATTGCGGCAACTGAATGCCTTGCCAGTAAAAAATCAGCGTCGCGAGCAGGATGGTCAGACTGTGACCGCAGGCAAATTGGAACCCCGCCAAACGCGCAGACCAATAGGCATTGGCTTTGTAGCGCATGCGTGTCAGACCGTCCACAGCGGCGATGTGGTCGGGGTCCATGCCATGGCGAAACCCCAATGCGATCAGCAAACCTAAAGTGACCCAAAGTGAAGAAGATGTGCTCATGGTGTGAAGAACCTCAATTTGTTCATACTGCGTGAGAAAAAAAACGCGCAGCAGCACGCGATTTTTCTTGCCAAATAATCAGTCATGGGCGTGATCATGACCGTGCGCGTGGTCATGTCCATGAGGGTGTGCGTGGTGCGCGTGGCGGTGCATGTGCCCGTCTGCATGCGCATGCCAGTCTTGCGGATCTGACTTGCCATGCGCACGCGGATCTTCGTTGAACACCAGCGACTTGACAGTCACAGGCACCGTCCAAGATGGCATGCGGATGCGGCCCAAGTCCACGAAGTCAAAGCCCCACAAGGTGACGCCGTCAATCACCAGCACTTCGCTTTGCATGCGATCGTCTTCTTGCAGCAAGTTGCCCAGGTTGTGTGCAATGTCACCATCGGCCACCACATAGACAGGCCGCTTTTGCGCCAGCGATTCGGGCAGGCCTTGCAGCAGCCCTTTGGCCAAGGCAGACAAGCGTGTGTAAGAAGGAGCGCCCAACCAACGCAGAGACACTGCAACGTCCTGCGCACCCTCGACCAAGTCGTGCCGGCGGAAAGATTTACCCAATGCCTGTGCCACTTCATCCGAAGAAATTTCAGGGCCGAGCTCGAGGTTCAATGGAATGACCTGCAGATTTTTGCGGGGCAGCAAAATGGCGGGTTCTGAAATGTAAGTGGTGTTGCCGCTCAATTGAACGCTGTACTCTGAGGCACCGAGCACGGTGGCGCGAATACATTCACCCGCGGGCAGCATGGCGGCGGACAGCAGGCCTTGGTCAACGCGTTGGCGCACCGACTCGCCAAACAGTTTGCCCAAGTCGCCAAAGTCACGCATTTCGCGGTGGTACACATACTCGGCCACACCGCCCGAGAACATGATGCCGTCCAATGGGCCCCAATCCGCCACAGGATCGGTCAAGAACAAATGGGTCAAGTCTTCATGCGTGAAGCGCTGGGTCAGCACGCGCACCAAGGCATCGGCCATCCAGCCGGCCACTTGGGCCAGTTCTGCGCGTGTGACTTTGTCGCCGACCGACCAGTCAAAACCCGCTTGCTGGGCGAGGTATTTGCCAGCAGGGTCCAGTCGCGTCAGCATGTTGCGCTCATCGACCACCATCAGGCGGCCGCCCAGATGCACGGCGGCCGTGGCCACCAGCTCACCGTTTTGCACCAGACCTAATTTGGTGGTGCCGCCGCCAATGTCCACGTTCAGAATGCGGTGCTTGTCGTCGTAGCTGCGCTTGGCAGCGCCCGAGCCAAAGACCGCCAGCATCGACTCCATGTGGTGCCCTGCGGCAGCACACACAAACTCGCCACCCTGTTCGGCCAACACGGCCGCAATGGACTCGCTGTTTTCGCGTCGCAAAGCTTCGCCGGTCAAGATGACCGCGCCGGCATCGACTTCATCCGGATGCAGACCAGAATCTTGGTAGGCTTTGTCGATGATGGCCCCCAAAGCTTTCGCATCCATCTGGGTGTCACTCAGGTAGGGTGTCAGAGAAATGGGGGACTGGTAAATCGGCGTGCGCTCGACCACGGCATAGCGGCTGGACAGGTCTTCGGCAATGCGGCGCAAATGAATGCGCGAGAACACCACTTGCGTACCGGACGAGCCGACGTCAATGCCTACGCTGTGCAAAATCACATTGTCTTGCCGCCACAAAGACTCTTGAGAAGGATCATCCCCTGCGAAATCATGGTCATGATCATGGTCGGCATCACCGTCATGGGTATGGCTGTAATCCTCACCATATTGGTGATCTTGCACGGTGTGCAGGGTCTTGGCGGTTGGGTCTTGCACTGACATGGTGTATTTTTTCAATAGAACTGATCGAAGTGCACTTGGTCCATGGGCACTTTGCGGTCAATCAAAAGTTTCAGCAGGGATTGCGCCATCAAGGGTGGCCCTGCAAAGTAAATTTCCATCTCGGCCAATGTGTCGCCAAACAATTGGTCAACAGCCTCATGGACAAAGCCGCGCAAGGCGCCTTGTGGCAAAGCCTCTGAAGCGTCCAAGCCAGAAATAACCGCTTGGTAGTGGCCACGTTCACTGAAGCCTGGCAGTGGTGTCAACAGGTCTTGCCCGCACACGTCCTCTGGCATCCGTGCGCCGTACACAAAATGCAATTGGCGCGAGGCCAATGCGCTGCTGGCGAAGGCGCCGCGTGCAATCGACACCATGGGGGCCAGGCCCGATCCGCCGCCAACACACAAAATGTCACGCGGCGCGTCTTGACGCAAATAGGCCATGCCGTAAGCGCCGTCAATTTCAACAGCACTGCCCAAGGGCAAATCAAACAACGCGTTGGAGCCAACGCCGTTGGGAACACGGCGAACCTGTACGTCCAACGTGGTGGTGTTGCCACCCACGTTGCTCATAGAGTAAGCCCTCGGGCCTGCAATGCCCTCCATTTGAACCAGCGCATACTGGCCAGAAGCAAACTGCACAGGTTCCGCGCATTCAAAGCGGAACTCGGACAGGTCATGGGTCAAGGCCCGCGAAGCCGTCAGCGTCGCTCGGGTGCGGACCGGTGAGTGAACCGGTTTGTATTTATCGCTGGTGCGCAGTTTGATTTGCAAATCACCCTGCGCCCGGGTTTGGCAGCCCAGCATGCGGTTTTTTTGTTTGTCTTTATCGCTCAAGCCGGGGGCTTCGGGCCAGCATGAGATGGCTTGACCCGCCAGAACTTCAAATTTGCAATTGCCACAGGACCCGACATTGCATTCATAGGGGAAAGCAATGCCTTGGCGCAAGGCTGCGCGCAACACGGTGTCGTTGGCATCGCATGCAAATGAAGCGTCTGAGCCCGCGATCTGAATGGTGTGCATGGGCATCAAGGACGGTAGCCTAGTTGAGTGGAAATGGCATCTGCCGTGCTCAATAAAACAGGCGCCAGGCCGCGCAACTTTTTCAAAGTCAGGCGCTGGCTGGGGCCACCGATGCCAATGGCCGCCACCACCTGACCTGTGATGTCGCGCAGTGGGGCCCCAATGCCTCGCATGCCTTGTTCGGACTCTTCGTCATCGATCGCATACCCATGCATGCGAATGTCGGCGAACATTTTGGTGAGTTTGGAGGGGTCGGTTTGCGTGGCCGGAGTACGCGGGGACATGGGCGTGGACAGCACGCGGTTGATCATTTCGTTGCCACCGAAGGCCACAATGGCACGGCCTTCGCAAGTGCAAAAAGCCGGCTTGATGGTGCCGATGTAACTTTTCATCCGGATCGCCTGGCGGCTTTCCAGGTTGTAGAGGTACATGATGTTGGTTTCGGTCATGACGGCCAAGTGGATCGTTTCGCCCGTGCGCTCGCGCAGCACATTCAAAAAGGGTTGCGCCATGTTGGAGACGTCCAGGCGGCGACGCACCAAAGCACCCATCACAAACAGATTGATGCCCAATCGGTATTTGCCGGTCTCTGGGCTTTGTTCCAGCAAGCCTTCACTGGTCAAGGTGACTGCGAGGCGATGGACGGTGCTCTTGGCCAGGCTCAAGCGCTTGGCCAGACTGCTGATGCCAATTTCGGTCTCCACTTCCGAGAAGCATTTGAGTACCCGCACGGCGGCTGCTACCGAGGAAAGGCGGGAACTTTTAGTTGTTTTTGTTTCCATGAATAGCAATCTGTAGAGCGTCAAAAATCATGTTAACTCATTCCCACTTAAAAGAACATCGTTCCTTATAAAAGAAAGGTTCTGAATTTTGCCAGAAACCCAAAGGAGACGGAAGGGGTGCCTGTCAGAGCTAAATTCACACAAGGGAAAACCCGCGACACCGATGCTTGACATGAATCAGTGAATCAAGCCTAATACGTATTGTGCCTTTATGTGGATCATTGTTCCGCATAAAGGAACTTACAAGTGGTGAATTTTCTGGCTTATAGAAGGCGGTCTTGGAGATGAATTCGTGGAAAGCACAGTAGCAAGAACGCAAGGCTCTACAGGCTGGGCTGCGTTCGATGCCAAGTGGTTGGTGATTGGCGCTTGCTTGGTGGTTGTGGCCATTCTGGCTTTGGTGCCATTTTGTTTCATGATCTGGCAAAGTTTCATGACGCCGGAGAGCAATGGCAACCCGGCGGTTTTCACTTTGGGCAATTACGTCACCGCCTACACCAATCCAGACACAGTGGTGACTTTCTGGAATTCGGTGCAGTTTGCTTTGGGTGGTTCGTTGGTGGCTTTTGTCATCGGTACGGCGCTGGCCTGGATGAACGAACGCACCAACACGCCGATGCGGCGTTTGTTTTATGCCTTGTCCATCGTGCCCCTGATCATCCCAAGTATTTTGTTCACCATTTCATGGATCATGCTGGCCAGCCCAAAGATTGGTTTGATCAACATGGTCTTTCAGTCCTGGTTCGGACTGGAGTCGCCGCCCTTCAATATTTACTCCATGTGGGGCATGATTTGGGTCGATGGCTTGCACTATTCGCCCATGGCCTTTTTGTTGATGTCCTCGGCGTTCCGTGCCATGGACCCGTCGTTGGAAGAGTCGGCTGTCATGAGCGGCGCCAGTGTGCTCAGCACCATGCGGCGCATCACCATGCGCTTGGCATTGCCCGCCATTGTGGCCACCTTGCTGACCCTGTTTGTGCGGGCCATCGAGTCGTTTGAAGTCCCTGCCCTGTTGGGGTTGCCTGCAGGCATTCAGGTTTTTACATCGGCCATTTACCAAGCCATTCACCAGTTCCCCAGTCAGATTGGATTGGCTGCGGCTTACTCGGTGTTTTTGTTGATACTCACTTCGGGTGGCATTTATGTGCAGGCGCGCATTTCAGCGTCGGCCAGTAAATATGCGACGGTGACGGGCAAGGGCTTTAGGCCGCGTACCATCGATTTGGGCAACTGGCGTTATCTCACGACGGGCATTTTCATTCTCTATTTCTTGCTGATCGTGGCCTTGCCATTTCTGGTGTTGCTGTGGTCCTCGCTGCAAAAATTTTACGCCCCTCCCTCCATGGAAGCGCTGTCACGCGTGACCTTGGATGGCTACCGTTATGTATTGGGTTCAGACAACATCCGTGCGGCCGTGCTCAACAGTTTGTGGATGTCGGTGACCTGCGCAACCATTGTGATGTTCTTGTCAGCCGTGGTGTGCTGGATCGTGGTGAAAACCAAAATCCCTGGCCGTTGGCTGCTGGACAACATGGCCTCTTTGCCCATGGTCTTTCCTGGCCTCGTGTTGGGTGTCTCGATCATGATTTTTTATCTCACCTTTGACATCGGCATCTACGGCACGTTCTGGATCATTTTGTTGGCTTACGTCACGCGCTTTTTGCCCTACGGTTTGCGCTACAGCACGACCTCGATGATTCAAATTCACAAAGACCTTGAAGAGTCTGCCGGCATGAGCGGCGCCAGCTGGCTCACCGTGTTCCGCCGCGTGGTCTTGCCTCTGCTCAAGCCAGGTCTGCTGGCGGGCTGGATCTACGTGATGATTGTGTCCATCCGTGAGCTGTCCAGCTCGATCTTGCTTTACAGCCCGGGCAATGAGGTCATCTCGATCGTCATTTGGGAGTTGTGGGAAAACGGTCAATACGTGGAGCTTTCAGCGCTGAGCGTGCTGTTCATGTTCATGTTGCTGACCTTGGTGGGCATTGCCCAAGCCGCAGGCAAACATTTCGGCGTCAAAGAAGCCTGATTTCATCGGGTTCACAAGTGAATACAAGGAAGTGATGTGTTAAACGTACAAGGTTTGTTCACCGAATATGTGAGTGACAAAGGCGTGGTGGTGAAGGCCGCGCAGGATGTGACATTCGAAGTGCCGCAAGGCAAGTTGTTTACCTTGCTCGGCCCCAGCGGTTGCGGCAAGACCACGACCTTGCGTTCCATTGCTGGCCTCGAAAAGCCCGTGTCAGGTTCCATCGAAGTCAATGGCAAGCCGGTCTATAGTTCGGCAGACAAAGTGTTTGTGCCACCCAACAAGCGTGGTTTTGGCATGGTGTTCCAGTCGTATGCGATTTGGCCGCACATGACGGTATTTCAAAACGCCAGCTTCCCCTTGGAAGTAGGCAACAAAAAATATTCCACCCAAGAGATACGTCAGCGCGTCATGCGTGTGCTGGAGTCGGTCGAGTTGGATGCTTACCACGAGCGTGATGCCACACGCCTGTCTGGCGGTCAGCAGCAACGCTTGGCCTTGGCGCGCGCGCTGGTGATGGAGCCGCAACTCTTGTTGCTGGACGAACCCTTGTCGAACCTGGACTCCAAACTGCGCGAAAAAATGCGTTTTGAGTTGAAGAAAATTCAGCGCGAATTGGGCATTACCACCATTTACGTCACGCACGACCAATCCGAAGCCTTGGCGCTGTCACACGAAATCGCGGTCATGCGCAACGGCCGCATCATGCAGATGGGTACGCCGCGCGATATCTATGAGCGACCCAACAGCGAATTCGTGGCTGACTTTGTCGGGACCATTAACTTTGTGCAAGCCACAGTGCGTAGCACTGACCCAGATCAAAACCGCATGGTGGTGGATTCGGAAATTGGTGTGGTTCAAGTCCCGATGAATGAAGCGTTCCACGTGGGCGAAAAAGTCCAAGTCTGTGTGCGACCTGAAGATGTTCACCTGAGCGACGAAAACCCACCCGACACGCATACCAACCATTATTTGGGTTCGGTGTTTGCCAAAATCTTCTTGGGCGACGTCTTGGACTTTCAGGTCAAGGTCAACGACAAGGTCATGTTGGCACGTGTCCATCCCAGTCAGAAAACGCCCGTGGGCGCACCCATTCACATCGTGCTCGATCCATCCGATTGGATTGTGATCAAAGCACAAGCCAGCGACAAACATTAATCCCCAAAGGAAACTCGATGAGTGATGACAAAGCCCCAGTCGCTTCAGCGGAATTCGTTCCGAATGAATCGCATTACCACAGCAAAAAGGACCGCACCTTTGTGCGGGCCATTGCAGGCCCTTACAACCTGAACGACGAACTCAAGCGTCTGCGCGCCATGCCGCGTGTCCGCAAAGGCAAGGACATCAAGTTCAATGACGGCCCGCAAGCTTTCAGCCGCCACTATGTGGAGCCGAAAGATGGCATCACCCAAACCTTCCACATGCACCTGGAAGAATACGGTCCCGGTGGCAATTCACAAAAGCACGGCCACGTGAACGAAGCGGCCTTCTACATTCTGGATGGCACCGGCTACGAAATCCATGATGGCATCCGCTACGACTGGAAGGCCGGCGACATTGCGGTGGTGCACAACAACTGCGTGCACCAGCACTTCAATGCCAGCAACCAGCGCCCTGCACGCGCTTTGGTGATCAAAACCAAACCCATGTACATGTTCATGAACATGCTGTTCCAGCACCAGGTGGAACCCCGTCCGAGCGAACCCGCTCCAGGCGGCGAAGGCTTCAAAGCCCGCAATGACGAAGACAACTTCAATCACCCACAGGGAGGATACTGAGATGGCATGGGACGAATCAAAATCATGGCTGCAAGGTCACGAGCAAGGCGCTTACTACCAAGGCCTGCTGGACGATGCAGAGCAAATGCCTGCGCGCAACGCCAAGCGGCACAAGGTGGTGCACCCCGAGGACATGCCTTGGGAAATGGCACGTCAAGGCCTGCTCAAGCATTTGCTCAACGAATCGATGAACACACGCATCGAAACCGTTGACGCGTATATGCAAATCATTCCACCGGGCAGCAAGTCGGGCAAGCACCGCCACCTGGCCGAAGAGTGTATTTATGTGCTCGAAGGTCGTGGTTACGACTTGCACCAGGACTGCGATGTGGAAATCACAGACACCTACCACTGGAAGCCCCAGGACGAAATCAAGCGTTACGAGTGGGAAGCGGGTGACGTGATTTACATTCCGCCAAACACCATTCACCAGCATTTCAATGCCGACCCCGACCATCCGGTTCGGATGATCTCGTCCATCAACCGCATCTTCAAATACTGCGGATTGAATGATTTAGAGCAGATTGAAAACGCACCTGAATTCGACCCTTCCGTGGTGCTCAACGAAGACATTATTCGCAAGTACCTGCGTAAATAAGCGCTCGCTTTCGCCTTCACTTCACCGACCTCTCATAAAAAGATACGCTCATGGCCAAAGACGCACTCGTCTCCGAAGACTTAGCTTCGAAATTCGCAACTGAAAAAGAAACCCCCTACACCCGTTGGGTGAAGGATGAAGGGCTCGACATCATCAGTGCGCACTATGTTCGCAACCTGAACACGGTCGATCTGAAACCTTGGGCGCGTCGGGGTGGTAAGGGCGTTTTCATCAACCATGAAGCGTCCCGTACCTCGAATGATTGCTACGTGGTGGAGATTGCACCCGGCAAGCAACTCGAGCCACAGCGTCAGATCTTTGAAGAAATGATCTATGTCTTGTCCGGCCGTGGCTCCACCACGGTCTGGAACGACCAAGGCCAGCGCATCACTTTCGAGTGGCAAGCCGGCGCCCTGTTTGCCATCCCGTTGAACTGCTCGCACCAGCACTTCAACGGCTCCGGCAAAGACGCCGCCCGCTATGTGGCGGTGACCAACGGCCCTCCAGTCATCAACCTGTATGAAGATCTGAATTTTGTGTTCAACACACAGCATGACTTTGCCAACCGGTTCAATGGCGCGCCTGATTATTTCAGCGGCAAAGGCGAACAAAAAGGCTTGTTGCTCGAAACCAATTTCGTTGCCGACGCGGTGAACCTGCCGTTGATCAGTGCCAAAGAGCGTGGGGCAGGCGGCGGTCACATCCGATTCAACATGGCGCGCGGCTCCATGAACAGCCACATTTCGCAGTTCCCGATTGGTACCTACAAAAAGGCCCATTGCCACGGACCCGGCGCGCACGTCATCATCTTGAGTGGTGAAGGCTACAGCTTGATGTGGCCCGAAGGCGAAGAGCCGCGCCAATATGACTGGGAAGTCGGCTCCATGATCGTGCCACCGAACATGTGGTTCCATCAGCACTTCAACACCGGCACCACACCGGCCCGCTACCTGGCCTTCAAACACGAAGTGGTCTCCGTGCGCAATGCGCAAGGCGTGCCCAAGGCCTGGATCAGCCGACGCATTGGAGGAGATCAAATCGACTATGCCGATGAAAGCCAGGCTGTCCGCACCCGTTTCACCGATGCCCTGTCCCGGCATGGCATGGCGCCGCGCATGGAAGAAGCTTATGAGGCAGAATTGCCCACGTTGCCGCCTAAAACTTAAATAGCCAAGCCATGAGCCACTTTTCACGTCGCCAAGTTATACAAGCCGGAGTTGCTGCTGGAACCATTGCATGGTTGGATGCTTTTGCCCAACCCTCTGCAGCCGCCATAGCCATGGCTGCAACCACGGCGGCATTGGCCCATTTGAGCGGCCCTGATCGACTCAAAAAGTTGACCGAGGGGGCGCGCAAAGAAGGCATAGTGAGCATCTACACCTCAATGCCTGTCGATGATGTAGCGGCTTTGACCACCGTGTTTGAACAGAAATACGGTGTCAAAGCCAAAGTCTGGCGCAGCGGTTCTGAAAAAATTCTGCAGCGCGGTTTACTTGAAACCAAAGCCAATCGTTTTGAAGTCGATATTTTTGAAACGAACAGTCCTGAAATGGAAGTGCTTGCGCGTGAAAAAGTCCTTCAAGAATGCAAGTCGCCATTTTTGGCGGACTTGATTCCGCAAGCCTTGCCGTCTCACCGGGAATGGATTGCGACACGACTGAATATTTTCACTTGCGCCTACAACACGAAGTTGGTGCGCAAAGAGGAATTGCCTAAGACTTACCAAGACTTACTGGACCCGAAGTGGAAGGGCAAACTCGCGGTGGAGGCCGACGACAGTGACTGGTTGGCAGAGACGGTCATGAAAATGGGCGAAGAAAAAGGCATTGCCTTGTTCAAAGAAATTGCCCGTAAAAATGGGGTCACCGTTCGAAAAGGGCATACCTTGCTCGCGAACATGGTCGCCTCGGGCGAAGTCCCCGTGGCGCTGACTTTGTACAACTACAAAGTAGAGCAAATGAAGAACGCAGGCGCCCCGATGGACTGGTTTGCGCTGGAACCCACCGTGGCCCGTCCCAACGCCATTGGCGTGGCCCGTTGTTCACCGCATCCGCACGCTGCGATTTTGTACCAAGACTTTGAGTTGTCTGACGGTCAAGCGATTCTGGGTAAGCGCGACTTTATTCCCGTCAGCACCAAGGTGCACTCGACACTGAACAAAATGCCGCTGATTTTTGCGAATCCCAAAACCACGCTGGACGATGGTCAAAAGTGGAACAAAATTTACGACGATATTTTCAGCCGCAAAGGCGGTTGAAACCCCCAAGCTTGGGGTGAAGGCGTATTGGCGCTGTGAAAGCCCCCATCTGAAGGCATAGGAGATACGCCATGTTGAATTTCTCTCGGCTCGCGGGCATGCAGCGCCGTACTGTGTGGATGGCCACGCTTTCAGTTGTGTGGCCCTTCCTCGCGCAGGCACAAGCCTTTGACCCTGCTGTGTTGCGCAGCACCGCCCCCGACCGCACAGCCAAATTGATGGCCGCAGCGCGGCTGGAAGGCGCTTTAACGCTTTACACCTCGATCGCTGAGAGAGACCTCAAGCCCCTGATCGAGCCCTTCGAAAAGAAATACGGCGTCAAGGTATCGACCTGGCGTGCCAGTGGCGACAGTGTGATGAACAGAACACTGAACGAAACCCGTGCCAAGCGCTACACAGTCGATGTGGTGCACGCCGGTGCAGTCGAGTTGGAGGTGCTGCACCGTGAAAAAATGTTGCAAGCGGTGGCGTCCCCCTTCTTTGGCGAACTGATGGAAGGCAGCGTGCCTGCGCACAAGGAGTGGGCATCCACGCTGTACTCAGTGTGGGCGCAGGCCTACAACACCGCCACAGTCAAAAAAAGTGAATTGCCCAAAACCTACGCCGACTTGCTCGACCCCCGCTGGAAGGGCCGCTTGGGTTATGAGGTAGAAAACATCGACTGGTTTGTCACCGTGGTGCAGCACATGGGCGAGGCCAAGGGCCTGCAGTTTTTCAGAGACTTGGCGGCCACCAATGGCGTCTCGGTTCGCAAAGGCCATACCAACCTGACCAATCTGGTTGCAGCCGGTGAAGTGCCCATGGCCTTGACGGTGTACAACTACATGCCCGAGCAGCTGAAGAAAAAAGGGGCTCCCATCGACTGGACGGTGATCCAGCCTGCGGTGGCCCGCGCCAATGCCGTGGGGGTGATGCGCACCTCGCAGCACCCCGCTGCAGCGGCCTTGTTCATGGACTACCTGATCAGTGAAGCGCAGCCCATTTACGCACAACTTGATTACTTGCCGAGCAACACCAAAGTGCCTTCCGACATTCGCAAGTACAAATTGATGTTGGTCGACCCCGAAGAAAGCCTGGACCGCCGTGACAAATGGCGCAAGTTGTACGAAGAAATCATCCTGAAAGGCGCCCGCACATGACGACCGCAACCGCAACCATCTCGCGATTGGATGTTCGCAACATGGGCCTGATCACCCTGGGCCATTCGTTGACCCATTGGTACCCCTCGACTTTTTTCATGCTGCTGCCCCTGATTGGCAACGAGCTCGGTTTGAACTACAGCCAAATTGGCTTCATCATGACCTGCCAGTACGCGGCGGGGGCGGTGTCCAACGTTCCTGGCGGGATGTTGGTGGACATGTGGGGCAAGAAGGGCCAGTTGATGGCCTTGTCGCTGTTCTGGGTGGGCTTTCCTTATTTGCTGATGGGCTTTACCACCGCGTATTGGATGTTGTTGGTCTGTGTGATGCTGGTCGGCATTGGCAACAACCTGTGGCACCCCACGGCGATTCCCTTGCTCGGCCGCATGTTCCCGGCGCGAAAAGGTTTGGCGCTTTCCCTGCACGGCATGGGTGGTAACGTGGGCGATGCGCTGGCGCCCCTGGCGGTAGGGGCCTTGCTCACCACATTGTCCTGGCGGGAGATCGTGATCATCAATGTGCTGCCGGGCGCAGCCATGTCGATCCTGATTTTGTATTTTTTAGGCGCCATGACTTTTGCGCCCAAACAGGGAGCCAAGGCGCCAACAGGTGCCGCGCCAGTGGCAGCGCCCGTAGCAGACAACGTGGGGGGGCAAAGTTTGTCCAGTTACATGGAGGGCTTGCGTGCCTTGATCCGTACCCCTGGCCTGTTCATGCTGACCTTGAGCTCCTCATTCCGTGCGATGACCCAAGGCACCCTGTTGACCTTCTTGCCTTTGTATTTGGCCAACGAGATGCACTACGAAGTCTTCTGGGTGGGCGCGGGCATGGCCTTGTTGCAGGTGACAGGATTTATAGCCGCACCCATTGCCGGGCATTTGTCGGACACCATGGGCCGCCGCAGGATTTTGATGTCTTGCTTTGGTATGAGTGGCGTGGTTTTGTTGGCCATGACTTTTGCGGGCGGATCGTCCTGGTTTGTGTTTTTGATTGCTGTCTTGGGGTTCTTCTTGTATGCGGCAAGGCCCATCATGCAGGCCTGGATGTTGGAGGCCACGCCCAAGAACATGGGCGGTACGGCCATCGGGTTGATGTTTGGCATGCAGTCGGGCGCGCAAGCCATTGCACCCATACTGGGCGGTATGGTGGCGGATCGTTTCGGTTTGCTGGCGGCGTTTTATTTGCTGGCGGTCACCATCATTTTGGCCAACATCATGGTCATTTGGATTCCGGCACAAGACAAACATCAAACCGCTTAAAGCGCATTGATCGGAATCTTGAAGTAACGCACGCCATTGCTTTCGGGGGGTGGCATTTCACCTGCCCGCATATTGAGTTGTATGGCCGGCAAAATCAGCACCGGCATGTCGAGGGTGGCGTCTCGCTGCGTGCGCATCGCCACAAATTGCGTTTCACTGATGCCCTCATGCACATGCACATTGCCTGCGCGCTGTGCATTCACTGTGGTTTCAAAGGCCACGGGTCTGGCATTGTTGGGCGGGTAGTCATGGCACATGAACAAGCGCGTATCGCCGGGCAGACTGAGGATTTTCTGAACCGAGGCGTACAAGGCTTGGGCATTGCCGCCGGGAAAATCGCAACGTGCGGTGCCCACATCGGGCATGAACAGCGTATCGCCCACGAAAACCGCATCGCCTATTTGAAAAGCCACACAGGCCGGCGTGTGGCCTGGCACATACAGCACCTTGCAAGACAGCGCACCAATCGGGAACACTTCATCGGTTTGAAGGAGGCGGTCAAATTGTGAACCGTCCACTTTGAAGTCAGCCCCCAGATTGAAAATGCCTTGAAAGACCGATTGAATTTGGGTGATGTGTTCCCCTATCGCGATCTGACCGCCCAGCTCTGCTTTCAGATAAGGGGCCGCAGAAAGGTGGTCTGCGTGCGCATGGGTCTCCAAAATCCAGGCCACTTGCAATTGCTGAGACTTGACAAACGCGATCACCTTGTCGGCGCTCGCGTGCCGGGTTCGCCCTGACTTGGGGTCGTAGTCCAAGACCGAGTCGATGATGGCGCAAGCCGACCCGGGCTTTTCGTAAACCACATAGGTGACCGTCCAGGTGTGCGGGTCAAAAATGCCGTGGACTTGGGGTGCAGTGGGTGAGAGATTCATTACAAAACCAGGATGAATGCAGTGATGAGAATTTAACCTGTTTTATTCAAATGAGGGTTGCAGGGGTTTGACAACGGGTTTGCCAGCGGCCACCCAAGCGTCAAATCCGCCGGCAATGGAGATGACATCGCGGTAACCCATGTCATGCATCACTTTGGCCGCCAATGCGGCGCGACCGCTGGTTTTGCAATACAACACAAAAGAAAGTTCGCGGGATGATAAATCCGGGCTGCCACTGAGTTTGAACTCCAACAAACCACGGGACGCATGAACGGCGCCGGGCAGGTGGCCGGCGGCAAACTCTTCGGCTTCTCGAACATCCAGCAGCACATTGGCGTTGCGTATCGCGTTCTCAGCCTCATCCAGCGGAATTTCGCGGACCGTGGATTTGGCTTCGGTGACCAGGTCGTGGGCAGTTTTCATGTCAATTTCACTTTCAAAAAAATCAATCTTTCAAGATGACACCATGGGCATCCAAAACGCGGGTATGGACAGCGATACCTTGTCCCACGCTTTGCGTGACCGTGCAAAATTCTTCGAACTGGCTCAGCACGCGATCGGCTTGTTGCAGTTGATCGACCGCCACACCCAAATGCAGTTTGGCATTGATCTTCAGCACACGCATGCGGCCCTGTGGATTGCGCCCGACTTCAGCTTCTACCACGCAACGAATGGGCTCGGGCGCTTGCTTGAATTTGCGAAATGCAAACAACAACGAATCACTCAAGCAGTTGCCCACGGCGGCGCAAAGCAAGTGAACCGGGGAGGGCCCAAGCCCCGTGCCCAGCGGTGCAGGCTCGTCGCTGGTCAGAGTCGGCATGGTCTCGTCAAAATGGATATCAAAGCGGTAGTCCGCTTGCTGGCGCAGTTCAACAGTGATCGTTTTTTCAGACATACAGGCTTTCGAAGATGAACCTCAAGGGGCGAGTTGTGCATTGACACGCGCCAAACTTTGAACAGACAGACTGCCCGTCAAAGCTTCCAGTGTCAGGCTTTGATACAGACGCAGAGTTTGCGCCGCCAGCAGTGCCAACTCTGCGTGGGCTGCATCGTTTTCGGCGTTGAGTAATTCCTGTGTGGTCCGGTCCCCCACCTGACGACCCAAGCGGGTGGCGTCCAATCTGGCACGGTGTGCCTTCACTGCTTCCATGTGGGCGCTGATTTGGGCTTGCCCACTGTGCAAAGTCAACCAAGCGCGGCGGGTTTGTTGGCCCACTTGGACACGCATCAGTTCAAGTTCAGCGCTTGCTTTGTCCTGGGCGCTGAGAGATTCTTTCAGTTTGCCTTCGCGCCAACCGCCGGTATAAAGAGGGATCGTCAAACTCAATCCGATCATTTGCTGGCTTTGGGTGTTGGCGGCATTACCAAAATCGCCGCTGCCACTCAAGCGCTCATGGCCGACGGTGGCAACCGCATCGAGCGCTGCACTGGCTTGCAGACTGTGCTTGCGCACCTCGTGTTGGGCCATGGACACAGCGGCTTGTTGAGTTCGCAGCCCCACATTGTTGTCTTGGGCCTGCGCCAACACAGACATCAAATCCTGCACGGCATCTTGCGAAGCCTGCACCTGAGGTTGCATGACATTCAAAGCTGCAGGCGTCAATCCGGTGGACTCTGACAACACCACGCGGGCCATGAGCAAGTCGCTCTCAGCGGCCAGCACCTGCGCCTGTAAACCGCTGGCACGCGCAGCCGCTTCGTGGGTATCGGTGATGGGTATGTCGCCGATTGCAAAACGGTCTTGGGCTTGCGTCAATGCACGGGTGACTGCACTGTGTTGTTGCTGCAAGACGCTCAATTTGCGTTCAGCCAGAACCACATCAAAGTAGCGTTGCACCGTTTCAAGCATCAAGGTCTGTTGAGCCGAATCGGCACGCAGCTCGGCCATCTCCGCAGTTTTTTCCAGTTGCGCTTTTTGTGCATCTCGCTCTGGGTTGTACAGCGCTTGCTTGGCGCTCAGTGACCAGCGGGTGGACGTGCCTTGGTGGATGGAGGTGCCAAAAGAAACCCCATTCGATTGGCCAAACCCGGGCGCCGAAAACTGGGCGCCCGAGGTGTCCGTGCGCGCGGAGGCCAAGCCTGCCGTTGCACTGGCCAGAAGACGGGGTCGCCACACGGCGCCAGCTTGCGCCTGGAAGGCTTGAGCTGAACCGCGTGTGGCCTGCACCACGGCCATTTGCGCATCGTGGGTACGGGCCCGCTCCCAGGTTTCCAGCAAGTCCAAAGCGTGGGCAGAGGCGGCAGTCCACAAAGCCAAGACCAACAGACTGCGCTTGCACGCGTGTTGAGGCGTTCGCATCAGTTTTCCTTCCATAGTGGCGATTGATCAGCAGCCGGGCTGGAAACCCAGTTTGCGCACAATGGACTCCATCAAGCACCACTTGGTGAGTGCACTCTGCAACAGATTGGCACCTACAAAGGCAGTGAACGCCAACCACCAAGGGTTGACAAACAGCGGACTGCCTTCGATGCCCATGGCCAATGAGGCCAGGATGAAAAGACCTGCGACCAAACGCACAACTTGCCATGATTTCATGATTCAAACTCCTGAGGGTGATGTGAAAAAGTTCAGACTTCATAGGTGCGGCGATAGGCCACGTAATACAAAGTCGGGATGACCACCAGCGTCAGCACGGTGGAGACGGAAATGCCAAAGATGAGCGAGATGGCCAAGCCATTGAAAATCGGGTCATCCAAAATAAAGAAGGCACCCATCATCGCGGCCAGCCCGGTCAACATGATGGGTTGTGCCCGGGTGATGGCCGATTGCACGATCGCATCCTTGAAGGGCAAACCTTGTTTCATCTGCAGCTGGATGAAATCCACCAACAAAATCGAGTTGCGCACGATGATGCCGGCCAGCGCGATCATGCCGATCATGCTGGTGGCGGTGTATTGCGCGCCGAGCAAGGCGTGGCCAGGCATGACACCAATGATCGTCAGCGGAATCGGGGCCATGATGATCAAGGGAATCAGGTAGGAGCCAAACTGCGCGACCACCAGCAAAAAAATCAGGATCAGTCCGACCCCGTAGGCTGTGCCCATGTCACGGAAGGTTTCGTAAGTCATTTGTGACTCGCCATCCCACTTCAGGCTGTAGCCGCGCCATGCGTCGTCAGGCTGATGAATGAAATACTCTGCCAAGCCCTGACCATCCGGTGTGGCGATGGCTTTGATGGCACTGCGCATTGTGAACATGCCATACAAAGGGCTGTCGACTTGGCCCGCCATGTCGGCGGTGACAAAATTCACGGGCATCAGGTCTTTATGGATCACGGTCTGCTCGCGTTCGGCATCGCTTTGCGTAACCAATTCACGGATGGCGACCAATTTGCCGCTGCTTGCGCGCATACTCAATTGCAGCAAGGCATTCAGGTCGCCGTGTTGTTCGGCGGGGAGTTGGATCAATGCCGGTACCGGGTACTTGCTACCGTCGTGCAGGTAGGTGCTGGCTTCGCCTGCCAAGCCTGCGCGCAACGTCGTCACGATGGCTTGCTGTGAAATGCCCAAAAGTGCCGCCTTGCTGCGGTCAATCAGCAGCAGTTTGCGTGGCGCTTTCGCAATGCTGCTGTCGTCTACATCCACAACACCTTCTGTTTGCTCGAACACTGTACGCACGGACTTGGCCACTTGGCGGCGGCCTTCGGCATCAGGGCCGAAGATTTCAGCCACGATCGGCGACAGCACCGGTGGGCCTGGCGGCACTTCAACCACCTTCACAATGGCGCCGTGGGCCAGACCAATTTTTTGCAAAGCCGGCCGCACGCGTGTCGCAATGGTGTGGCTTTTGTCGCTGCGGTGGGATTTGTCCACCAGGTTGACTTGAATGTCGCCCACTTCGCCACCCGAGCGCAGGTAATACTGGCGCACCAAGCCATTGAAGTTGATGGGTGCAGCCGTGCCGGCATAGGCTTGGTAGTGCGTCACTTCGGGCACGCTGGCCAGATAGCCGCCCAGCTCATGCAGCACTGCTGCGGTTTCTTCCAGGGGTGTGCCTGCGGGCATGTCCACGATGACCTGAAACTCGGACTTGTTGTCGAAGGGCAGCATCTTGAGCAACACCAAGCCCGTGGCAGGCAGGATCAGGGACAGTGCAATCAAAGCTGCAATGCCTAAGCCCAAAAACTTGCGGTTGCGCGCACCCGATGTCGGATCCAGCAAAGGCTTGAACACGCGCTTGAATAGGGGCGCCAACTTGGCGCTCAGCCCTGTGTGGGCTTGCACTTCGTGTCCGGTCGCGTCTTTCATCCACAAGCGCGCCAACCACGGCGTCACCATGAAAGCGATGGCCAGCGACAACAACATGCCCATGCTGGCATTGATCGGGATCGGACTCATGTACGGGCCCATCAAGCCGCTGACGAACGCCATAGGCAGCAAGGCGGCAATCACCGTGAAGGTGGCCAAAATGGTGGGCCCGCCGACCTCATCGACCGCCCCCGGAATGATGTCATGCAGCGTTTTGCCAGGAAACAGTTGCTGATGCCGGTGGATGTTTTCGACCACCACAATCGCATCGTCAACCAAAATTCCGATGGAAAAAATCAAGGCGAACAAAGACACGCGGTTCAAGGTGAAGCCCCAAGCCCACGAAGCAAACAGCGTCACCGTCAAGGTCAAGATCACGGCGGTGCCCACAATGGCGGCCTCGCGCCGACCCAGCGCAAGGAAGACCAGCGCCACCACCGATGCGGTGGCAAACAACAGTTTTTGAATCAGCTTTTGCGCTTTGTCGTTGGCGGTGGCCCCATAGTTGCGGGTTTCGGTCACTTCGTAGTTATCGGGTATGACGGTGCCCTTGAGGGTTTCGATGCGATGAGTCACCGCGTTGGCCACATCGATGGCGTTTTCGCCCGACTTTTTGGTGACCGACAAAGTCACCGCAGGGAACTCGCCGCCGCCATTTTTCTCGCTCTTGCCCAGCCACACATAGCGGGCGGCGGGCATTGGGCCTTCTGTGACTTCGGCCACGTCTTTCAAGAAGACCGGTTTACCGTCTTTGACGTGCACCACCAGATCGGCCACCTCGGCGGCCGATGACAAATAAGGGCCCGCTTCAATGGCGACACTTTGGTTGCCGCTGATCAATTCACCCACGGGCAAGCCCATGTTGGCGGACTGCAAGGCCGAGCGCAGTTCATGGACCGTCACGCCAGCGCCGTTCATGCGCTGCACGTCGATTTGCACCCGCACCGCTCGGTTCGGGCCACCCAGGGTCACCACATCGCGTGTGCCGGGGACGCGCTTGATGTCGGCTTCGATGCTGTGCGCCACCTGCTCCAGCGCATAGCTGCTGACATCGGGTGTTTGGCCATGCAGCGTCAAGGTCACGATGGGCACATCGTCAATGCCCTTGGGCTTGATGATCGGCTCGAGCACGCCCAAGCCCCTTGGCAACCAGTCTGCATTTTCGCGAAGGGTGTCGTGCAATTTGACCAAGGCTTCTGTGCGCGGCACCCCCACCTTGAATTGCACGGTCAAGATCGCCACGCCCGGTCGAGACACCGAATACACATGTTCGACACCGGCAATTTTGGACAGTACCTGCTCGCCGGGGATGGCGACCATTTGCTCCACGTCACGCACCGAAGCGCCCGGGAAGGGTGCAATCACATTGGCCATGGTCACATTGATCTGCGGCTCTTCTTCGCGTGGCGTCACGCTCACTGCAAACATACCCAGCAGCAAAGCCACCAGCGCCAGCAAGGGCGTGATTTGGGCGTTTTGAAACAAGGCCGCGATGCGACCGGAAACGCCTAATTCAGAGTGCTTGTGCATGGCCATTCCTTCAGCGAGTTGGGCCAAGATGCGTCGGGTCAGCTACCACCTGCTCGCCTGCGCGCACACCGCTTAGCACCTCCACCTTGTCGCCCTGCACAGCGCCTAAACGGACCTGGCGTAAACGCGCTTTGCCCTGGGCGTCCAGCACATAGACGCCGGTCATCTCAGCACGGCGAACGATGGCCTGCACAGGCACATCCACTTGCCCAGCTTGGGCGGTGTTCATGGGGTCTGCAGCGGCCAACCAGACCTTGGCAAACATGCCCGGGGCCAGACCACTCAGGTGAGCCGGTAAGGGAGCGGGCAGAGTGATGCGCAGTTGCGCGGTGTGTGTGCTGGCATCCACCGTGGGCAACAACTGAAGCTGCGACGCGGTGGCCTGTGAAGGCGCTGCCAGACCTTGCACTTCATAGCGCACCGACTTGGCGCCTGCATTCCATGCGCCCAGCAGGGTTTGGGGCAGCGAGGCGCTGATGCGCAAGGCCGACGGGTCGTGCATGACCAACAGGGTGCGTCCAGGCATGGCCATGTCGCCCAAAGTCACGGGCACTTCGCTGACCACGCCGCTGAAGGGGGCTTGAATCACGAAAAAGCCCGTTTGGGTTTTGGCCGCTTGGGTCTGTGCTTGCACCGCTTGGACTTGCGCCTGGGCTGACTCCCATTGGGCCTGCGCACGGTCCAGTGCGCCTTGGCTGATGTACTGTTTCTCGAACAACTGCTTTTGGCGGTCCAGTTCCTTGGCGGCCACGCGTTGTGCTGCTTGTGCAGCGTCCAGTTGGGCTGAACTGCCCACCACCTGCTGTTGGGCGGCGCGGGCGTCGATGTGGATCAAGGCTTGTCCGGCGCGCACCTTGTCGCCGACTTTGACATTCAGCGCCACGATGGCCCCCGGCACTTGGCTGGACAGGGTGGCTTGGCGCACCGCTTCCACCACCGCGTCCAGGCTGACTTCGCGCAGCGGGACTGTGGCCGTGGCACTCAAGGCCAGGGTCAGTGGCCCTGAGAGTGCCAAGGCCAGAGCAAAAAGGGGCATTCGTTTCATGCTGGGGGTCTCCGTCAACAACATCGGTTTGTTTATTTGTTTATTTGCTTATTTGCGTATATGCGCAATGATACAATAAAACAAGTTCAAACCACAATCTGTTTCATTAAGATGCATCAAACAAACGCCATGAAAGACCTGCCAGAACAAGCCCTGCAAGAAATTGCGGCGTATTTCCAAGTGCTGTCGGAGCCCACGAGGCTGAAAATCCTCAACCTGTTGCGGGACAAAGAAAGTAATGTGGGGGAGTTGGCATTGCGCACCGGCTATTCGGTGGCCAACGTCTCACGCCATTTGGCCCAGTTGGCCCAGCACAACATCGTGGTCCGGGAAAGTCGGGGCACCAGCGTGTACTACCGAATCAGCGACGAATCCATTTATGGGCTGTGCGATCTGGTGTGCGGCAACATTGCCAGACGCTACGAAAAAACAGCCGCAGAGCGCGCGGCTTTCACGGCGACAGTGGGCTGAGCGTCGGCCTCGCAGGGAGGCCGCGCCTGCAAGTCTTTGCGCCCATAAAAAAAGCAGGTGCCCCGAAAGGCACCTGCTCAAGCTCAAACCTTGGAGATTAGAACTTGATCAAAACACCCAAGCCCAAGTTGGTGGTGTTGGCGCCAATGTTGCTGGAAGCAAAAGTAGCGCTGGCGTTGGCCTTGTTCAGACCGTACATGACAAAAAGACCGATGTTTTTGTCGTAGTTGTACTTGGCACCCAAGCTCAGCAACGTGCCGCCTTGGCCTGTGGTGGAGCAAGCTGCGCCGCCCAAGAGCGTACAGCTGCCTGCACCGCCACTGGCGTAGTTGGCGGCCAAGTTCCAATC
>CANBWK010000028.1 GCA_947373105.1 Comamonadaceae bacterium
TAAAACTCCAGGTGCTTGAACTCGGCCTTGGCGGCTGAAAATAATTCTTCCACCCGCGCAATGTGGTCGTCCATGGTGCCGCCCACGTCCATGAGCAGCAAGACTTTCACATTGTTGTGCCGCTCGGGCACCATTTTGATGTCCAGAAACCCAGCGTTGGCGGCGGTGGAGCGGATGGTGTCGGGCAAGTCCAGTTCTTCGGCAGAGCCTTCGCGGGCAAATTTGCGCAGACGGCGTAAGGCCACCTTGATGTTGCGAGTGCCCAGCTCTTGGGTGTCGTCATAGTCTTTGTAAGCGCGCTGCTCCCAGACCTTGATGGCGCTGCGGTTGCCGCCTTTGCCGCCAATGCGCACGCCTTGCGGGTTGTAGCCGCCATTGCCAAAGGGCGAGGTGCCGCCGGTGCCAATCCATTTGTTGCCGCCTTCGTGGCGTTCTTTTTGTTCTTCGAGTCGCTTTTTGAGCGTCTCCATCAACTCGTCCCAGCCCATTTTTTCAATGGCCGCTTTTTGTTCGGGCGTGAGTTCTTTTTCCAGAATTTTTTGCAGCCAGTCGAGCGGGACGTCTTGTGTGAAGTCGGTCAGCATTTCCACGCCTTTGAAATAGGCGCCAAAGGCTTTGTCGAACTTGTCAAAATGCTTTTCGTCTTTGACCATCACAGTGCGGCTCAGATGGTAAAAATCATCAATGCTGCAGGAGTCAGATGTCGGGCCCACCACGTTGGCTTGCAAGGCTTCGAGCAGGGTCAGGTACTCGCGCACGGACACCGGGACTTTGGCAGCGCGCAGGGTGTAGAAAAAGTCGATCAGCATGGGTTGAGCTTCTCAGGAGTTGCGGGGGCGCTGGAGTTGGTAGTCCAGATGCGTTTTGACACTGGGCCATTCACTGGCGAGGATGCTGTAGACGCAGGTGTCTCGCAGTGCGCCTTGGGCCAAGGGGTGGCTGTTGATTTGGTGGCTGCGCAGCACACCGTCCAACTTGGCGCCCAGGCGCTCGATGGCACGGCGGCTTTGCTGGTTGAAGAAATGCGTGCGAAATTCCACCGCAATGCAGTTCAGTTGCTCGAAGGCGTGGGCCAGCAGCATGCGTTTGGCTTCGGTGTTGAGCGGGCCGCGTTGCACGCTGCGGCGGTACCAGGTGGAGCCGATCTCGACGCGGCGGTTGGCTGCGTCGATGTTCATGTAGGTGGTCATACCCACCGCACGGCCTCTCGAAGGGTCGATCACGGCAAAGGGTGTCATGCTGCCTTGACTTTGCAAACCCAGACGGCGGGTGATTTCGGCCTGCATGGTGTCGGGTGTGGGGATCACGGTATACCAGTGGGTCCACAGCTCACCATCCTTGACGGCGTCGACCAAATCGTCATGGTGCGAGACATTCAGCGGCTGCAAATGAACATGTTGGCCCTTGAGGGTCAGGGGTGCTGCAAAGGACGTCATTCGGGTTGCACCTTCTCAGGGTTTATTTTTTTGATTGGCGCCCCAGGCTTTGGCCGCCTGCAAGCCAATGCCGCCCCCCAGGCTGACCAGCAAGATCGCCACCAAAGTGCCAGGCCCGTAACCGGCCGCAAAAATATCCAAGCCCAGCCAGCGCCCGATCCAAAAACCAGCCAAGCTGCCGCCCAGAAAGCCAATGGCATCTGCAAAGCCTTCTTTCAAAAGGGGCCGGCGCTGCATGGCTTTAACGGTTGCGCTGGTTCATGAACACCAGCTTTTCAAACAAAGTAACGTCCTGCTCGTTTTTGAGCAAAGCGCCCACCAAGGGAGGTACAGAGACTTTTTGGTCAGCACTTTGCAGCGCTTCGAGCGGAATGTCTTCGGCCACCAAGAGTTTGAGCCAGTCGAGCAACTCGCTGGTTGAAGGCTTCTTTTTGAGGCCGGGCAGGTTGCGCACATCGTAAAAAGTTTTCAGTGCCACGGCCAACAACTCTTGTTTCAGCTTGGGGAAATGCACCGCCACGATTTGTTTCATCGTTTCCGCTTCGGGGAACTTGATGTAATGGAAGAAGCAACGGCGCAAGAAAGCGTCAGGCAGTTCTTTTTCGTTGTTGGAAGTGATGAAGATCACGGGGCGTGTTTTGGCTTTGATGAGCTGGCGCGTTTCGTAGCAGTAAAACTCCATGCGATCGATCTCGCGCAGCAAGTCGTTCGGGAACTCGATGTCAGCCTTGTCGATCTCGTCGATCAAAATGGCGACGGGTTCGTCGGAAATAAAGGCCTCCCACAAGACGCCTTTGATGATGTAGTTTTCGATGTCTTTGACCTTCTCGTCGCCCAATTGGCTGTCCCGCAGGCGGCTCACCGCATCGTATTCGTAGAGGCCTTGCTGGGCTTTGGTGGTCGATTTGATGTGCCACTGAAGGAGTTTGAGTCCCAGCGCCTCAGCCACCTCTTCGGCGAGCATGGTCTTGCCAGTGCCGGGCTCACCTTTGACCAACAGGGGTCGTTTGAGGGTGATCGCCGCGTTCACGGCCAGGGTCAGGTCTTGGGTCGAGACGTAGTTGTCAGTGCCTTGAAATTTCATGATGAAGTGGGTTTCTGGGTGTCAAAAATGAAGTTCTCAGGATAAACCGGATTCGACCGATATAATCCGCAATTGATTTTTCTCAATCTACACGTGATTGTGTTCTCAAAATGAACAAGTTGTTGTCCTCTCTGTTTACCTTGGCTGTCGCTTCTGTGACGGTTGTTTCTGTTCATGCCCAAGAAGTCAAGGGGGATGCCAAAGCTGCTGAGCAAAAAATTGCCATGTGCATTGGTTGCCACGGTATCAAAGGTTATCAAGCCAGTTTCCCTGAGATTTACAAGGTCCCGATGATCTCTGGCCAAAACGCCAAGTACATTGCGTCTGCACTACACGCCTACCAAAAGGGTGACCGTAAGCACCCTACCATGAAAGGTATTGCGGCCAGTTTATCGGAACAAGATATTGCTGACATCGCCGCTTACTACGAGCAGCACGGCAAAACAGAAGCACCTGCGCCTGTGGCGGCTGCGCCCGACGCCAAAGTGGCCGAGTTGTTGAAAAAAGGTGCTTGCGTCTCTTGCCACGGCGACAACTTCTCCAAGCCTATCGATCCGAGCTACCCCAAGATTGCGGGCCAGCACAAGGATTTCTTGTTTGTGGCTCTGAAGTCTTACAAAACTGAAAACATGGCCACTTGGGGTCGCTCCAATGGTGTGATGGGCGGCATTGCCAAGCAGTTCTCGAACAACGAGCTCAAGGCTTTGTCTGCTTATGTGGGTTCATTGAACACCGAGTTGAAAACAGTGCCGCAGTCTAAATTCCGCTGATTGCGGGCATTGCTTGTCTTCAAAAGCCCGCTGATGCGGGCTTTTGTGTTTTTGGGGCTGTCAATCCCGCGTGGCGTGGCGTTGTACGCAAGCGATGTAAGCCTCGCCGTCAGGCATGCGGCCTGCTTTTTGGCTCTCGTAGACCATGCTGCCCAGGCAATCCATGGCTTGGTGATGCGCATCATGCAACGAGTTGAGCTTGTGGGTGAGTAACTCCACCGCCTGACGAATACCCCGCGGTTGGTCGATGCTGCATTGTTCGCTGATCGACAGGTGCATGGACAAATGAAGAAAGGGGTTTTCTTTGTGGGGGTCGACTTTGAGCATGCTGGCCAGCGCGGCATCGACATCGGCCAGTTCGGCGTGGTATTCGGGGTGCTCATCGATCCATTGACTCACCAGCATTTCCATCGGCTCCAAAGGGGCGGCCGTTTGGGCTTTGGCGTAGACGCCGCAAAAAAATCGCCGCACATCGGCTTGGGAGGGTTGGATCAGCATGGGCTTGATTGTCTCTTTTTTCTTGCGCCTAAAATGCTCAGCTGTTGCTTGGCTGCAATCGCCTTTGCGCGTCCATTTTTCAACGAGACTAAAACCATGAATCAAGCCTTTATTTGCGATGCCATCCGTACCCCTTTTGGCCGATATGGCGGTGCCTTGTCCAGTGTCCGCACCGATGACCTGGGTGCCATCCCTTTGAAGGCCCTGATGGCCCGCAACCCGAATGTGGACTGGGCCGCCGTCACAGATTTGATCTATGGTTGCGTCAACCAAGCGGGTGAAGACAACCGCAACGTGGGACACATGAGCAGTTTACTGGCCGGTTTACCCATGGAATTGTCAGGCTCCACCATCAACCGCCTGTGCGGCTCGGGCATGGACGCGATTGGAACCGCAGCGCGCGCCATCAAGGCAGGGGAAGCCAGCATGATGATTGCCGGCGGTGTGGAAAGCATGAGTCGCGCGCCCTTTGTGATGCCCAAGGCCGAGAGCGCCTTCAGTCGCAGCAATACGGTGTATGACACCACCATCGGCTGGCGCTTCATCAACAAGTTGATGAAAGAAAAATACGGTGTGGACTCGATGCCTGAAACCGCCGAGAACGTCGCCACCGATTACAAAATCGAGCGTGAAGCGCAAGATCTGATGGCCTACAACAGCCAGTTGCGTGCGGTGGCTGCGATCAAAGCGGGTCACCTTGCCCGTGAAATTGTGGGCGTGAGCATTCCGCAGAAAAAGGGCGATGCCATTGTGGTGGACACCGATGAGCACCCCCGAGAAACCAGCCTCGAAGCCTTGGCCAAGCTCAAAGGGGTGGTGCGTCCTGATGGCACTGTGACCGCAGGCAATGCGTCGGGTGTGAACGATGGCGCTTGCGCCGTGTTGTTGGCCAACGAAGCCACGGCTGCCCAAAATGGCTTGACGCCCAAAGCCCGTGTGGTCGGCATGGCCACGGCGGGCGTGGCGCCTCGTGTGATGGGCATTGGCCCGGCTCCGGCAACCCTTAAAGTGTTGGCCCAGACGGGGTTGACCATGGACCACATGGACGTGATTGAGTTGAATGAAGCCTTTGCCGCACAAGGCTTGGCAGTGATGCGCATGCTGGGCCTGAAAGACGACGACGCCCGCGTGAACGCGTGGGGCGGCGCGATTGCACTGGGTCACCCTTTGGGTGCTTCAGGGGCGCGCCTGGTGACCACGGCCATCAACCGTTTGCAGCAAACAGCCGGTCGTTATGCGTTGTGCACCATGTGCATTGGCGTGGGTCAAGGGATTGCATTGATCATTGAACGCGTTTAATTCACGCATGGCGTCAGGGGAAGCCCTGGCGCGTTCCACCGGGTCGCCATGAATTTGCCTTTCATTACCGATCCTTTTTTCTATGCCGTGGCGATTCCTGCGGTGTTGATGATGGGCATCAGCAAAAGCGGATTTGGTTCTGGATTCGGGTCTTTGGCCGTGCCCTTGATGGCGCTGAGCGTTAGCGTGCCGCAGGCCGTAGCGATCATGATGCCGATTTTGATCGTCCTGGATGTGACGGGTATGGCGGTATTCCGAGCAGAAGTAGACAAGTCCTTGCTCAAATTCATGGTGCCCTTCGGTTTGCTGGGCACTTTGTTGGGCACGCTGTCTTTCAAGCTGCTCAATGCGCAAGCGGTTGCTGGGATTGTGGGCGCCTTGACGCTTGTTTTTCTGGCACAAAGGCTGGTGTTTCCTCCCCAACTTGACAGCGCCCCACCGCCCCGATGGTGGGGTGCGATTTTGGTCAGCTTGTCGGGCTTCACCAGTTTCATTGCGCACGCGGGGTCGCCGCCACTCAACGCGTATGTGATTCCGCTCAAGCTCAGACCCGTGGTTTATACGGCCACCTTGGCGTATTTCTTTTTCTTCATCAATCTGGCCAAGTGGTTGCCTTACGCTTGGCTGGGTTTGTTTGATGCTGTGAACTTTGCCACCGCATTGGTGTTGCTGCCCTTGACGCCAATGGGGGTATGGATCGGTATTCGAATTGCCAAATTTATTCAACCTGTTCATTTTTACCGTGTGGTGTATTCAGGCATGTTTTTGACGGGTTGTAAGCTGGTCTGGGATGCCTTCAAGTGAGGCGAGGTGTCACCATCAATTCACCTCGGTGCGAGGGCTTGCAAGACAATTGCAACAACTCAATTCTTCAGGGAGATTCCCAATGCGTGCAGCCTGGTACAGCCAAAATGGAGAAGCCAAAGACGTGATGGTGGTGGGCGAGATGCCCCTGCCAGAGCCGGGCTCGGGTGAAGTGAGGGTGCGCCTGCACACTTCGGGCGTCAATCCCTCGGATGTCAAATCGCGTCGTGCCCGCCCCTTGGCCGATCCGCGCATCGTGCCGCACAGTGACGGTGCCGGTGTGATTGATGCCGTGGGTGAGGGTGTGCCTGCCCACCGAGTGGGTGAGCGTGTCTGGATATGGAATGGCCAGTGGGCGAGGCCCCTAGGCACTGCAAGTACCTACATGGCCTTGCCTTCTGCGCAAGCGGTGTTGTTGCCTGATGGCGTGGACTTTGCGGCCGGCGCTTGTTTCGGCATCCCCGCACTCACCGCACTTCAAGCGGTGCATTTGGCAGGGGACTTGAAAGGTCAAACCGTGTTGGTCATCGGCGCTTCTTCTGCGGTCGGGCACTACATCACGCAGTTGGTCACCTTGGCAGGGGGGCATGTGATCGGTACGGTGGGCTCACCCCAGAAGGCAGCGCTCGCCCAGGCTGCAGGAATGAAGGAGGCGATTTTTTATAAAACCGAATCGGTGGCAGAACGTGTCAAGGCCCTGACGGGAGGCAAAGGGGCGGCCGTCATCATCGACATGGATTTCGCCAGCACCGCGCAACTGGTGAGCGCTGGCGCTTTGGCGTCTCATGGGACCGTGGTCTGTTACGGCTCCAATGCACCCGAGGTGCCCGTTAACTTCAGGGCCTTGCTGTTTGGCTCTTTCACGCTGAAATTTTTCTTGGTCTATGACCTCACAGCACAAGACCGTGCATGGGGGTTGACTCAATTGACCGCGCTGTTGAAAGCTGGACAACTGCAACACAGCATCGGTCCGCGCTTCTCCCTCGATCAGATCGTGCAGGCACATGAAACTGTGGAAGCCGGTCAGTCGTTGGGCAATGTGGTTGTGGATTTGATTTGAAGCCTAAAAAGGCTCTGTGGACAAAGCCAAAGGCGCAACGACTTAATGTGCCCCGCCTGCATCCATTGAGCCCGGTGCCACGGGATGCGGTGCTGGACGCTTCGTCATCCAGATGAAGCCAATCAAGCCGATGAAGATGAACGCAGAGGCCAGAAAAATATCATCGGCCGCCCGGGTGTAGGCTTGCTGATCGACCATTCGGTTGATTTGCAGGAGTGCTTGCTCCTGGGTTAAGCCCGAGGCTTGGAGCGACGCCATCGTGATGCCAAAAATACCTTGCCCTTGAATCAGTGATTCGGTGATATGTGCATGGTGCAGAGCCGCACGGCTGTCCCACAGCGTGGTGGCGATGGACGTGCCCATGGCGCCAGCAGTGATGCGCGCAAAGTTGCTCAAACCTGCGGCGGATGGAATCCGCTCAGGCGGAATACCTGTCAGCGTGAGGGTGGTCAAAGGGATAAAGAACATGGCCATGGCGGCACCTTGCATCAAGGTGGGAATCAGGATGTGCATCAAATCCGTTTGCACGGTGAACTGCGCACGCATCCACAGCACAATGGCAAAGCCGATGAATGCGATTGTTGCAATACGGCGCGGGTCCCAGACGGTCACTTTTTTGCCAATCAAGGGGGTGATCAAAATCGCCAGCAAGCCCACCGGGGCCAGAGCCAGTCCGGCATTGGTGGCGGTGTAGCCCATCCATTGCTGCAGCCACAAGGGCAGCAGCACCACATTGCCAAAGAACAGGGCATAAGCCACGGACAGCGTGAACGCCCCATACGAGAAATTACGTCCCTTGAAGAGCCGCAAATCCACCACCGGGTGCTTTTCGGTCAGCTCCCACACCACGAACACGGCAAAGGCCACCAGCGCCACCAGACCCAAACCCACGATGGTGCCAGAGGCGAACCAATCAAGCTCCTTGCCCTTGTCCAGCATAAGCTGCAAAGCGCCCACCCAGATCACGAGCAGGCTCAGCCCGACGGTGTCAATGGGCAATTTGCGGATCGGAGTTTCACGGTGCCTGTAAGTACTCCAGGTGAGTGCAGCGGCGAACAAGCCCACGGGCACATTGATGTAAAAGATCCACGGCCAGGACATGCTGTCCGTGATCCAGCCGCCAAGCAAGGGCCCAGCCACGGGTGCGACCAAAGTCGTCATGCCCCACAAGGCCAAGGCGGTACCCGCCTTGGCGCGCGGGTAACTGCTGAGTAAAAGGGTTTGTGACAGCGGAATCATCGGCCCGGCCACGAGGCCTTGCAGCACGCGGAAAAAAACCAGCATTTCCAGCGAGTGCGCCAGGCCGCACAGCCAACTGGCCAACACAAACAGCAATACGCTCATGATGAATAAACGCACCGCGCCAAAGCGCTGCGTGAGCCAGCCGGTCAGGGGCACGGCAATGGCATTCGCAATGCCAAAGCTGGTGATGACCCAAGTGCCTTGGCCTGGGCTCACACCCAGATCGCCTGAGATGGCCGGTATCGACACGTTGGCAATCGAAGAGTCCAGCACGTTCATGAACGTGGCCAAGGACAAGGAGAGGGTGCCCAGCAACAACGCGGTGCCGTGCAGGGGCGGGATCTCCGCTGGGGTATGCGCAGGGTTTGAGCTCACCAACTTCAGCGCGCTGAGCGGCCCAGGTTGGCCGCAATGATGCGCTCGACGCGTTGGTCTGCCGCATGGCTTTGCGTTTCAAAGACCTTGGTGACAGACGCCGGTGCCGTGCGGGGAACGTCGGTCAAGGTTTTGCCTTTCTGGTCTGCGGTGTCGATGGTCACGTCCATGGACAGTCCCACGCGCAAGGGGTGATCGGTCAAATCTTTGGCATCGATAGCGATGCGCACCGGCACGCGTTGCACGATTTTGATCCAATTGCCCGTGGCGTTTTGTGCAGGCAGCAGCGCAAAGGCTGCACCCGTGCCCGCGCCCAAACCCAAGACGGTACCGTGGTAGATCACTTGGGTGCCATAGACGTCGGCTTCCATTTCTGCGGGTTGACCGATGCGGATGGTGTCGAGTTGGCTTTCTTTGAAGTTGGCATCCACCCACAACTGGTTCAGTGCCACAAGGGTCATCAAGGGGGCACCGGCAGGCACGCGTTGACCCAATTGAACACCGCGTTTCGCCACATGGCCATCCACTGGCGCGAGCAGTTCCAGACGTTGCAGGGCCAAATAAGCCTCGCGTACTTTGGCGGCTGCACGTTGCACGTTGGGGTGGGCGGGGACGGTGGTGCCATCGGTTTGGGTTTGGCTGGCGCTCAATTGCTCACGGGCAGCGGTCACGGCCGATTGCGCTGCGGCCACGGCGCTTTGTGCCGATGTGGCTTGGGCTTGCGCGTGTTGGAATTCTTCTTTGCCAATGGCGCCACTCGCCACCAAAGGGGCGCGGCGTTGCAGGTCTTGTTGTGCACGGGCAGCATCGGTTTGCATTCGGCTCAGGTCGGCTTCGCGGGTTTGCACTTGGGCTTTTAAGGTGCTGTTGTTGGCAAACAGGGTACGCACTTCGCGCACGGTCTGAGCCAACTGTGCTTCGGCTTGGTCAAGGGCCACACGCGCGTCGGCACCGTCGAGTTTGACCAGCACTTGACCGGCTTTCACAAAGTCGGTGTCATCGGCCCCGATGGCGACGACCGTGCCGCCCATTTGCGGTGTGATTTGCACCACATTGCCCGCCACATAGGCGTTGTCAGTATTTTGATGGTGCCGACCATGCAGCCAGTGCCAACCGCCCCAGGCCAGGCCACCGATCAGCACAGCACTGGCGATCAGGGTCAGGCCACGACGACGTATGGTGTTGTGATCAGAGGCTTTCAATTCAGTCATAAGATGCTTTCAATGGGGAGCGCGGGTGCTGATTCACTTGTCGCAGCCACGGGGGCAGGTAAGGCGGCGGTTTCTTCTCGCCAGCCACCACCCAGGGCCTTCATCAGGTTGACGCGGTTATCAAGTTGCCGGGCTTTCACATCCACACTGGCACGGCTTTGCAAAAGTACGGCGGTTTCAGCGGAGAGCACGTTCAGATGGTTGCCCAAGCCCGCATCGAATCGTTGTTGCGCGAGCGCATGGTTTTTGTGTGCGCTTGCCAATGCTGCTGTTTGCGATTCGGCTTGACGCATCAGCGATTGGTCTGAACTGATCGCATCGGTGCTTTCTTTGACGGCCTCGAGTACAGCGAAGTTGTATTGCGACACGGCCATGTCCAGCTCTGCTTGTCTGCCTGAGAGCTGCGCCTGAAGTCGGCCACCATCAAAAAGTGGCAAACGCACCGCTGGACTCACGCCCATTTGCCGGCTGTCTGCGTTGAGTAAATGGCCCACACCCAAAGCGTTGAATCCAACGAAGACGCTTAAATTCACATTCGGGTAGAACTGTGTGCGTGCCACAACCACATCCTGGCTGGCCGCCTCGACGCGCCATCGACTGGCCACAACGTCGGGGCGACGACCCAGCAAATCCGCACCCAAAACAGCGGGTACGACATCGAGTTGAAGCGCCTTCAATTGGGGGGAAAGCGTATTCAGGGTCTGCGGCGCTTGTCCACTCAAAACGGCCAGTTGATGCCGTACCAAGGTGCTTTGCTCTTCCAAAGCTTCTATTTGATTTTGCGCGTCAGATACATTGCCATCGGATTGAATTTGTTCGATTCGAGTATCCAAGCCAGCGGCGAAACGCTGGGCAACCAATGCCTGCATGGTTTGGCGCTGTAGCAAGGTGCGTTGAGCAATCTCACGGTGTGCCATGAGGCGAGCCAATGCCACATAGCCTTTAGCGATTTGACTCGCCAAACCGGTCGCGGCTGCAGCCGCATCGGCCTGGCTCGCGCGTGTTTGCCCCACCGCCGAGGCGAGTTCTGCGGCATGTTGACCCCACAGATCTAGTGACCAAGAAACTGCGCCTTGCAAGCTGTCGTTGTCCCAGGTATTGCCTGCAATGGGTTTGGGGTAAAGACCGTTCGCAGAAAATCGTTGGCGTGTGAAATCCGCGCCCAAGTTGGCTTGTGGCAAGCCGGCAGCTTGCGCCAGACCCGCCAGCGCTTGCATGCGGCGAACTCTCAGTTGGGCGGTGGCCAGCGTGGGATTGCTTTGCAAAGCCGTGGCAATCAAGGTGTTCAGTTGAGGATCACCCCAGCTTTCCCACCAAGTGGATGTGAAATCCGTGGTGCTGATGGCGGGCAATTGCAAAGCAGAAGCCGATGTGGTTTTCAATGCAATGACATCGGGGCCAGGTGTGCTGCAGGCGGTCAGACTGAAAATCAAAAAGAGGCCCCAGCAGCTTGCCTGCAGGTTGCTAATTTTGGCCTGGAGAGGGAATGGATTCTTCATGGAGCGTCAGGTCGAAGTGGCTCGAACAAAAGTGGCGGACTTTGTGCCTTGTTTCACGGTGTCACCGTTGTGCAGCATGCGTTGGAGGAGCTTGAGCATCAAGGTCCATTCCTCCGTCGAAAAGCCTTGCAAATGGCCGTTGAGTACTTCGGCCAAAACACTGGGGACATGTTGCACCACGTCACGCCCCGCATCGGTCAAAGACAGGTGCACCACACGGCGGTCCTGGGTGGACCTGTCGCGCCGGATGAGTCCTTTGATTTCCAGTCGGTGAAGCGAGCGGGTGAGAGCGGCCGGATCGATGGAGATTTCGCGTGCCAAGCTCGCCGAAGTTGTGCCTTCACACATCAATAATTTGTACAAGGGAACCCATTGCACATAGGTCAATTTGTATTGTGCGAGCTGCGCATCGGCTTGGGCGATGATGGAGGACAACACCTTGTTCATCAAATGCCCGACACTTTGTTCGGGACGGTATTGGCCTGCCACATAAAACGAAGGGGAAGAACTTTTGGGCATAGGGCCTGTATTTTAATTGCCTAGACAATGATTGTCTAGGCAATGACATGTAAAGTTCATCTCCCTTGGTGGCATTTGTCCCGGGCTAGACAGAGATCAAGAAAAACAGCCGCTAAAGTGGGATACATGAAAACCTTTGAAACACTCCAAGATTTGGCCGATTGCGTCGGTCAACAAGTTGCCGTCACGCCTTGGCTGGAAATCACGCAGGAGCAGGTGAATCAGTTTGCCCAAGCCACAGGTGATCATCAGTGGATTCACATTGATGTTGAGCGGGCCAAGGCGGGGCCATTTGGCGCGCCGATTGCGCATGGTTTTTTGACTTTGTCATTGATACCTAAATTTTTTCAAACAGGGATCAGCGTCAAACAAACCCGGATGGGTGTGAATTACGGCTTGAACAAAGTTCGTTTTACTTCGCCTGTGCCTGTGGGCAGCCGACTGCGTGCGAACATGAAGTTGCTGTCCGCCACACCGATTGACAACCAGGGCATGCAGTTCGCTTGGGAGGTCACGATTGAAAGAGAAGGCTCGGACAAGCCGGCGTGTATCGCTGAGTCGCTGTCACGCTCCTACCCTTGACGTTTTGGGGGCTGGCGCAATTTCAGGCGAAGTGGTTTTGTCGCCAAGCCTCAAACACCACGACAGCCACGGCATTGGACAAGTTCAGACTGCGTTGACCCTCGCGCATGGTCAGTTTCAGCCGGCATTCGGGCGAGAAGCTCTCGCGTAATTCAGGTGCAAGGCCACGGGTTTCCGAGCCAAAGACGAACCAATCCCCCGGCTTGAACGCAACATCATGCGCTTGCCGCGTTCCCTTGGTGGTCATGGCAAACATGCGCAGGGCATCGGGCTGCTCGGTCTGCAAAAATACCGACCAGTCTGCGTGCCGTTTGAGCTGTGCGTACTCGTGATAATCCAGCCCCGCACGTCGCATGTGTTTGTCGTCCATCGAAAAGCCCAGCGGCTCGATCAGATGAAGCATGCAGCCTGTGTTGGCCGCTAAGCGGATGACGTTGCCGGTATTCGGCGGGATTTCAGGTTCAACCAAAACAATATGAAACATAGCCCGTATTGTCATCGACAGCACCTTCACGGTCAGTCGTGCTCTGCATTTTCAGTTCGGGCAAAGACCAAGGTGGTTAAATGCGCCACGCCTGCCGCTTGAAGGGCCTTTGCAGCCATCTGCAAAGAAGCACCCGTGGTCATGACATCGTCGACCAGTACCACACGTTGATTTCGTAAGGTCACGGTTTTAAGTGGATCGACGACAAAAGCGCCTTTTAAGTTGTTCAGTCTTTCGTGTCGCGCAAGGCCGCGTTGCGCGGGCGTATCACGTATGCGGAGCAACACATCGCGTCGGGTGTGATGGGGCGCAAGATGCTTGGCCAGCAGCAGTGATTGATTGAATCCACGTTGAGAAAGTCGTTCTATGGACAAAGGCATGGGAATGACACAGTGGGATTGCGCCAAGGCATCGTCAACCCCCGGCGCACTGTGCAGCAGGCTGGCCAAGGCGCCGGACCAGCCCGCTTGTGATTGGTATTTGAATTGCGCAATCAAATCCACCCAAGGCCATTGGTAGCTGACCGCGGCCAGGCTGATCTGCCAAGGCGGTGGTCTCAGAAGACATTCGCCACAACGGGTCATGCCTATTGGAATGTGCAAAGCACACAATGCGCAACGATGAAGGGGTTGGGCAAAAGCGGCGATGCAGGTTTCGCACACGGGCCTTGCCGGCCAAGCTTTGCAAATGGCGCATTGGCTCGGCAGCCACGACCAGCTGCGCTCCGAAGCCAGACCCGGCGCTGCAGATGAAGACGAGGAGAAAAACCTGGAAAAGAGGCGCATGGGCATGAACTCAATATACTGCGATCTCCTTTTCAACAACAGTTCTCAATTGTCAACACCTCGCCCACCCACCATGGATTCAACGGCTGCCCTGAGATGGGCCCGCCGAACGCTCAAGGCCTTCGAAGGCTTAGGGCATTCGCCGTGGCTTCACGAAGAAGTGGCCAAGCGGATGCAAGAAAGGTTGGCATTTATCAAGCTGCAGCCCTTGATTTGGGTGGCTTGGGAGCCTTTGCGCAGTGGTCTGGCAGGCGTACGCAAGATTCAGGAGCGTTACCCCCAAGCCCAGTGCCATGCGCTTGCCAAGCAGGCAGTGGAGTTGAAACTGGCCGAGCAAGCCTTGAGGCCGCCTTGGTGGCATCTGGCCCGATGGATTCGTCCGGTGCTCTTTTCGCAGCAACTGCCGGATAAGCCCGCGCAGATGCTCTGGGCCAACATGCTGCTTCACCAGTCCGCAGATCCTCAAGCCTTGATTGCGCAATGGCACAGTGCTTTGGCAGTGGATGGGTTTGTGATGTTTTCCTGTCTGGGTCCCGATACCTTGCGTGAAATGCGCTCTGCCTACGCGGCTGTCGGCTGGGCTGCGCCCGCTCATGAGTTCACCGACATGCACGATTGGGGCGATATGTTGGTGCATGCCGGTTTTGCCGAGCCAGTGATGGACATGGAGCGCATCACGCTGACTTATGAATCTCCGGATCGCTTGCTGAATGAGTTGCGCGAGTTGGGGCGCAATTTAAGTGTGCACCGCCAGCATGGGCTGCGAGGTCAAAAATGGCTTGCGCAACTGAAGACCGTGTTGGAGACAATGGCGCAACCCGACCATGAGGGGCGATTGGTTTTAACGTTTGAAATTATTTATGGACATGCCCTGAAACCCCAGCCACGTGTCAAGTTGCAAGCCGTTAGCGAAATCGGATTGGACGATATGCGTGCCATGCTGCGCCAAAATCCAAAGATTTAGTGTCAGGCTTGAGAAATATCAAAACCTCTTTATAAGTCGGTTAAAATTCGGCCCTTCAAAGCCCATATTGGCTTTCAATCAAGCAAGTTGTTGATCAAAAATTGACGAATGTCAAATCCGGTATTCACTTTTGCCCAAGTTTCCGGTCAATCTATTGACTGGAGGCTTCAAAAAAATTGTGCATTGGCGCCGGCCCAGTTGGGATGGATTTATCTGTCCCTTTGCTGTGTTTCATTGCTGATTGGGACATTTTTTTGGATGCAGGGTGCCGTATTTGTACTCGGTTTTGCTTGGTTAGAGGTCATGGCGGTGGGGCTGGCATTTTTTATATATGCCCGCCATGCCGCTGATGGGGAGTGGATTTCGATCGAAGGTTCACGCGTTGTCGTGGAGTACGAAACTGCAGGCCGGCGTGAGCGAGCTGAGTTTGACCGGCAATGGGTTCGCATAGAGCCGATCGCCGATGATCGGAGTTTGATCGAGGTCTCGGGTCGAGGTCGATCGGTGGAGGTAGGGCGCTTTGTGCGTCCCGAGCATCGTTTGATTTTGGCCCAAGAAATTCGTCGGGCATTGCGCCAAGCGTGATGTTCATGTGGCGTGACCGCGAGAGCGGTTGCGCTCAAGGTAGTAGGTTTTACAGAGACTTGGAAGTTAGTGAAGACTATGAAGAGTATTTCCAACAAATTGGCTTCGCTTCTGTGCCGCGCAGGCATTTGGACGGGCGCTTGGGTGGCTACGACTGCGTTTGCGGTCAACGATTTGCCTGGCGGCCCCGCTGTCAATCAGCTGAACTTACATCCGGCTGTGACCAAAATAGCCGAAGAGCAGCATTGGTTGCATTGGATGATGATGATCATCTGCACGGTGATTTTCATCGCGGTGTTTGCGGTGATGTTTTATTCCATCTGGAAACATCGCAAGTCTTTGGGCCATAAGCCGGCCAATTTCCACGAGTCTGTGACCGTTGAAATTTTGTGGACTGCAGCCCCATTTTTGATCGTGATTCTGATGTCTTTGCCCGCCACCAAAGTGTTGGTTGCCTCCAAAGACACCACCAATGCCGACTTGACGGTTAAGGTCACCGGTTATCAGTGGAAATGGGGATACGACTACATCAAAGGTGAAGGCGAAGGATTGGCTTATATCTCCACATTGGATTCAAGCCAGCGTGCCATGTCCAATGCCGGTAAGCCTGAGGGTGATGACTACCTGCTGCGTGTGGACAATCCTTTGGTGGTGCCTGTCGGCAAAAAAGTGCGTGTGATCACGACCGCCAATGATGTGATTCATGCCTTTGCCGTGAACTCCTTGGGTATCAAGCAAGATGCAATTCCTGGCTTTGTGCGTGACACTTGGTTCCGCGCTGAAAAAGTGGGCACCTACTATGGTCAGTGTCAAGAGTTGTGTGGCAAAGAGCACGCCTACATGCCTATCCAAGTGAAGGTGTTGTCTGCCCAGGATTACTCTTTATGGGTTGAAGGCGAAAAGAAAAAGCAAGCCGCTAAAGCGGACGATCCCAGTAAAGTCTGGGCCTTGGACGATCTGGCCAAGCGCGGCGAAAAAGTCTATGCCACCAATTGCGCCGCTTGCCACCAGGCCAACGGCAAGGGTGCCGGCCCGATCAAACCATTGGACGGTTCTGGTGTTGTTTTGGATGGAGACAAGCTCAAGCAAGTCGCTGTCTTGCTCAATGGTCAAAATAACGGTGCGATGCCTGCTTGGAAGCAATTGTCGGATACCGAAATTGCAGCCGTGATCACATTCACCAAGAACAACTGGTCCAACAAGACCGGACAACTGGTTCAACCGGCCGAAGTGCTGGCTGCGCGCAAGTAAGTTAAGCATTAAAGGAAATCAAGATGAGTGCCGTTCTCGACCATCACGATCACGACCATGACCACCATGACCATGCCCCGAGCGGCTGGCGCCGTTGGGTGTATGCGACCAACCACAAAGACATTGGTACTTTGTATTTGTTGTTCAGTTTCTCGATGTTGATGATCGGCGGCATTTTGGCGCTGCTGATTCGCGCTGAGTTGTTTCAACCCGGGCTGCAGTTGGTGAACCCGGAGTTGTTCAACCAATTCACGACAATGCACGGTTTGATCATGGTGTTTGGGGCGATCATGCCGGCTTTTGTAGGTTTTGCGAACTGGATGATTCCTTTGCAAATCGGCGCGGCAGATATGGCTTTTGCCCGCATGAACAACTTCAGCTTTTGGTTGCTCATTCCTGCTGGCTTGATGTTGGCGGGTTCGTTTTTCATGCCTGGCGGCGCACCTGCTGCCGGCTGGACCCTGTATGCACCATTGACCCTGCAAATGGGTCCTTCCATGGACGCTGGTATTTTTGCCATGCACATCCTGGGTGCTTCTTCCATCATGGGTTCGATCAACATCATCGTCACCATCTTGAACATGCGCGCGCCTGGTATGACCTTGATGAAAATGCCCATGTTCGCTTGGACTTGGCTGATCACGGCTTACTTGCTGATTGCGGTGATGCCTGTTTTGGCCGGTGCGATCACCATGACCTTGACCGACCGACACTTTGGCACCAGCTTCTTCAACCCCGCAGGCGGCGGTGACCCGGTGATGTACCAGCACATTTTCTGGTTCTTCGGTCACCCCGAGGTGTACATCATGATCTTGCCGGCTTTCGGCATCATCAGCCAGATCGTGCCTGCATTTTCCCGCAAGAAGCTCTTCGGTTACGCCTCTATGGTGTACGCCACTTCTTCGATTGCTATTCTTTCCTTCATCGTGTGGGCGCACCACATGTTCACGACCGGTATGCCCGTCACGGGTCAGTTGTTCTTCATGTACGCCACGATGCTGATTGCCGTGCCCACTGCTGTGAAGATTTTCAACTGGATCGCCACCATGTGGCGCGGGTCCATGACGTTTGAAACCCCCATGTTGTTTGCGGTGGGCTTTATTTTCGTGTTCACCATGGGTGGCTTTACAGGTTTGATTTTGGCCATAGCCCCGATCGACATTCAGTTGCAAGACACCTATTACGTGGTGGCGCACTTCCACTACGTTTTGGTGGCGGGCTCCTTGTTTGCTCTGTTCGCTGGTTTTTACTATTGGGTTCCCAAGTGGACCGGTGTGATGTACAACGAAGGACGTGGCAAGATCCACTTCTGGTGGTCATTGATTTCTTTCAACGTCACTTTCTTCCCCATGCATTTCTTGGGCCTGGCAGGTATGCCCCGTCGCTATGCGGATTACCCGATGCAGTTCGCCGATTTCAACGCCTTGGCTTCAGTTGGTGGTTTCTTCTTCGGTTTTGCTCAGGTGTATTTCTTCCTGTTCATTGTGGTGCCATGCATGCGCGGTCAAGGCGATAAAGCGCCTCAGCGTCCATGGAATGACCCTGATGGTGCCGGTGCTGAAGGCCTCGAGTGGGAAATTCCATCGCCAGCGCCCTTCCACACTTTTGAGAACCCACCGAAGTTGGACATCACTGCTACGCGCGTCATCGGTTGATTGAAAAGACCACCATGACAACGCCTGAACAAAAGAAAAACAACCTGCGCATGGGTCTTATCCTTGCGTCGGTGGCTGCAGTGTTCTTCATCGGTTTCATGGCAAAAATGATTTTGTTGAGCCGGTGAACGCAGGAATCTCATGAACCTGCGGAAAGAAAATACCAAAATGATGGGCAAGCTTGCTGTGATCACAGTGGGCATGTTTGCTTTTGGCTATGCCCTGATTCCACTTTACAAACACATTTGTGAAATGACTGGGATCAACATCTTGTCACTGGTGGAGCGGCAGGTCCCTGGCAATGGTGTTGCAGGTCGTGATGTGGTGAAGCCACTCAATTCTCAAGTTGATTTGACGCGCACTATTACCGTGGAATTCGATGCGAATTCTCGCGGTCCGTGGGAGTTTTCCCCCGAAACGCGATCGGTGCAGGTCCATCCCGGTGAATTGACGACGGTCATGTATGACTTCCAGAATGTGCAAAACCGTCGCATGGCTGCGCAGGCTATTCCAAGTTATGCCCCTGCCCAAGCGGCTGCTCATTTCAATAAGCTGGAATGTTTTTGTTTCAATCAATACACTTTAGAGCCTGGCGAGAAAAAGCGCTGGCCGGTTGCTTTTGTGATTGATCCCAAACTGTCGAAAGACGTGACCACCATCACGTTGTCTTACACCTTTTTTGAAGTCGGTGGTAAAACACCGCCCGCACCTTTGGCAACACAAGATGCGGTGCCTGTTTTGAAAGCGGGCACATGAAGCAAGTTGCGAATACCGCACCCCACGCCAAAGCGTCTTTTTTGCGAACGGTTCAAGCGGTTCTGTGGTCGTTTGCGGGTATGCGCAAAGCCAGCGCATCGCAAGAAGATATGGCGAAATTAAATCCTTTTCACATCATTGCAGTTGCCATCGGTTTGGTGGTGCTGATGGTCGTGGGTTTGATCGTCTTGGTGAATTGGGTGGTTTCACAACCCTTGACACTTTCTTAAGATTAGAAAATTTTGAAGATTTGAGACCAGGAGTACACATGAGTTCCACAGCACACGGCACCACGCCCTACTATTTCGTTCCCCAGCCCTCTCGGCATCCGGTGATGGCTTCCATCGGATTGTTCTTTGTGATCTTGGGCGCGGGCCAATGGATCAACGGTGAAGACTGGGGCAAGTACGCCCTGATGTTTGGTATGGTCTGGTGGTTGACGGTTTTATTTCAGTGGTTCAGTGAAGCCATAAGCGAAAGTGAAACGGGTCAATACGGCCATAAAGTGGACTTGTCCTATCGTTGGAGCATGACTTGGTTCATATTTTCTGAAGTGATGTTCTTTGGTGCATTTTTCAGTGCCTTGTGGTGGGCCCGCATGCATTCCTTGCCCGCTTTGGGCAGCTTGGAAAACGCCTTGATTTGGCCGGATTTCAAAGCCGTTTGGCCGACCTTGGCTGCGGGTGCAACCGCTTCTCCTGCAGGTATTGTGGAGCCCTTCCAGACCATGACGCCTTTCTGGTTGCCGACAGTGAACACCGCTTTGTTGCTGACTTCAGGCGTGACTTTGACCATTGCCCACCATGCTTTGCAACATGGTGATAGATCTAAAACGATCAAGTTCATGTGGTTGACCGTTCTATTGGGTGTGACTTTCTTGTTTGTGCAAGGTTATGAATACGCCCATGCTTGGTCAGAGATGAACCTTAAGCTGAGCTCCGGCGTGTATGGCTCTACTTTTTACATGCTGACGGGTTTTCACGGATTCCACGTTTTTGTTGGCATGTTGATGTTGTTGTTCGTAACTTTGCGTTTGCAAAAAGGTCACTTCACTTCTGACAAACATTTCGGATTTGAAGGGGCTGCGTGGTATTGGCACTTTGTGGACGTGGTGTGGTTGGGCTTGTACATTCTTGTGTATTGGTTGTGAAGCCGCTTTGACCAAGAAAAAAAGCGCCCTTTGGCGCTTTTTTTGTGCAAAGCCATTGTGCTTGAAATTGAATTTCAAGCGCCAGCAGGAATGCCCGTAGGTTGGATGTAACCCAATTTCCATGCCAGCAAAATACACAGAAACAGCACAATGGAAAAGCCCACACGAAAAGCCAATGCGCGTGCCATGCCGCCGGAAGGATGTTTTCCCGAGGATTTTCCATTGCCTTTCAGCATGAAGAACAAAGCAGAGGCCAGGCTGCCCAAAATGGCCACAAATGCAAACGCAATAAGGTATGTCATGAGCAGGATTATCCGATGAGTTCGGAAAGCACACAGCAAAAGGACGTGGCTGTGCAAAGTCCTCAGAAGACGATGTTGGTTTTGCTGGCCACGCTGCTCAGCGTGGCACTCACCTGCTCGCTTGGATTTTGGCAGCTTCGCCGTGCAACTGAGAAGGAAGTTTTGCAAGCGCAGTTGACCCAGCGCGGTTCGTTGCCCGCGATAGAAGGACAGACTTTGGGGCAAATGGGCGATACGGTCGAGAACCGATCAGGTCTGATTCACCGTGCGGTGCATCTTCAGGGCCAGTGGCTGGCAGAAAAAACACTGTTTCTCGATAACCGTCAAATGAAGGGCCGCGTTGGTTTTTTTGTCATGACACCGATGGAACTCACACAATCCAAAGCCGTGATTTTGGTGCAACGTGGTTGGGTACCTCGGCATTTCACACAACGTACCGAATTGCCCCTCGTTGTTTCGCCTAAGGGCGAGGTTGAAATTACGGGGCGAATTGCCCTTGCACCCTCCAAGCTCTATGCGTTGGGAGATTCAGATGGCGGCCCAATACGGCAAAATCTCGATATGGGTGCTTTAAGGCAAGAAACGGGATTGCCTTTGTTGGAAATCACAGTGGTGCAAACGGGGGATGCTTCTGAGGGCCTTTTACGAGAATGGCCACAACCTGTCGCAGGTGTTGAAAAACACTACGGTTATGCTTTTCAGTGGTTCGGGCTCAGCGCGCTGATCACAATGCTTTATGTCTGGTTCCAAATTGTCCGACCCTCTAACTTCTTCAAAAAATCAAACTGAGCACGCAGTGGATGCCCCTTTGGGTTTGACTGTGCACAGCATGCCGACGCCTGCAGATGTCGCTCAGACGGAGGGCGCACGCACACGCGTTGGCCGCTGGAAGATGCTGTTTGTTCTTCTGATTTGTGCCTCTCCTGTCATTGCATCGTACTGGACCTATTACGTGGTTCGCCCTGAAGGCCGTCGTAATTATGGTGAGTTGATAGAACCTCAACGTCCGTTGCCTGCCGTCAGTACATCGTCCCTGGCAGGCGAGTCGTCCCCATTGACTGCGCTCAAAGGCCAGTGGTTATTGATCAGTGTGGCCAGTGGGGCGTGTGATGCGCCCTGCCAGCAGCGTTTGTACTTCCAGCGTCAACTGCGTGAAACCCTGGGCAAAGACAAAGACCGGCTGGACCGCGTTTGGTTGATTCAGGACGATGAACCCGTTTCACCTTCGTTGATTCCTGCTTTGGCGCAAGCCACTGTTTTGCGTGTCAAAGCACAAGATCTGACCGATTGGCTTTTGCCAACCAAAGGTCAATCTGTGGAGAATCATTTGTTCCTCGTAGACCCCTTAGGCAATTTGATGATGCGTTTCCCCGCCAACATGGATGTTGCAGGCGCTGCCAAAGCCAAACGCGATCTAGAGCGCGTCTTGCGGGCATCTGCTTTTTGGGACACCCCTGGGCGATGAATCCATGAACACCATCGATCTTTACAACTGGACACCCGCTTTGCGCGTGATGGGTCTGGGGCTCGTGGTGGCCCTGGGACCTTTGTGTTGGGTCTGGTTGCGACACCGGGAAAGTGACAGCGCGGCCCGACTGCGGGCTTTGACGGTGCTGACTTTGTTTTTGACGTTCGATCTGGTGTTGTTCGGCGCGTTCACCCGTTTGACGGATTCGGGTTTGGGCTGCCCGGATTGGCCAGGTTGCTATGGCAGCGTGACCCCGTTGGGTGCGCAGGTGCACATTGATGCCGCGCAAATGGCCATGCCTTCGGGCCCTGTCACGCACAGCAAAGCCTGGATTGAAATGCTCCATCGGTATTGGGCAACGGGTGTGGGTGTGTTGATCCTGACGCTCACGGCGTTCAGTTGGTCCAGGGCCAGAGTCTCACATTCGACACAAGCTTGGTGGCCTACGTTCACTTTAGCGTGGGTGTGTGTGCAAGGGGCTTTTGGCGCGCTCACCGTGACGCAAAAACTATCGCCTGCCATTGTCACCTTGCATTTATTGGGCGGCATGTTTTTGCTTGCACTGCTGAGTGTGCAAGTGTTCAAAAGTGCTGGACTTGTGCGTGAATCGATTCCAGCCTCACTGCGAATTGGTCTTGGGGCAGTGACCGCGTTGGTGTGGCTGCAAATCTCGCTGGGAGGCTGGGTCAGCACCAATTACGCGGTTCTTGCCTGCGGTGGTTTCCCCATGTGCAACGCACAGTGGTGGCCGGCTTGGGAAGGTTCAGGCTTTGAAATTTGGCGTCAACTGGGCTACAGCGCATCGGGTGAAATTTTGCCATTTTCTGCCTTGGTGTCTATTCATGTTGTGCACCGTGCGATGGCCGTCGTGGTGGCAGTTGCCGTGGCGGGTTTGAGCTGGCGTTTGAAAACCGTGAACGTATTGGTGCGCCAAAGGCATTGGTTGTTGGGCTTGATAGTGCTTCAAATCGCGACGGGATTGTCGAATGTGGTTTTCGACTGGCCCCTGGTGGCGGCCTTGATGCATACCGCAGGGGCAGCGGGATTGGTGGTGGTGCTTACCTGGATGCTCACCAGAAGCCAGGCCGCTGTTGACGTTGTCAATTCTAATTCTGCTTACGCGAGTGCAGTCCCAACCATGGGCCGCACCGATTCAAGGCCCCTTGCATGACTCCACTTGATTCATCTTCGTCCTCCACATGGCGGCAGTTTTATGCGTTGACCAAACCCCGTGTGGTGCAGTTGATTGTTTTTTGCGCCCTCATTGGCATGGTCTTGGCTGTGCCCGGCGCACCTACTGCAGCGGAAATACGTTTGGGTTTGATCGCCTGTGCAGGCATTTGGTTGGTTGCAGGGGCGGCTGCGGCGTTCAATTGCGTGGTTGAAAAAACCATCGATGCCAAGATGAAACGCACCGCTTGGCGTCCCACGGCCAAGGGCGAATTGTCTGACCGTCAAGCCTTGATTTTTTCGGCCGTATTGTGCGCGTTAGGCTCCGCCATCTTGTATTGGACCGTGAATCCATTGACGATGTGGTTGACGTTTGCAACGTTTGTCGGATACGCCGTTATTTACACCGTGATTCTGAAGCCCTTGACACCCCAAAATATTGTCATCGGGGGTGCCTCAGGTGCAATGCCTCCGGTGCTCGGTTGGGCTGCGATGACGGGCGATGTCGGCCCTGAAGCCTTGATTCTGTTCTTGATTATTTTTCTGTGGACACCGCCCCATTTCTGGGCCTTGGCTTTGTACCGCGTGGAAGACTATCGCAAATCAGGTCTCCCCATGTTGCCCGTCACGCACGGCAATGAGTTCACCCGCTTGCAAGTGCTGTTGTATACCTTTGTTTTGATGGCCGCTTGCCTCATGCCCTTTGTCTATGGGATGAGTTCTTGGTTATATCTGTCAGCTGCACTGGTGCTGAGTTTCGGTTTCATCGCTTACGCTTGGGCCCTTTGGCTTCATTACTCGGATGAGTTGGCACGCAAGACGTTCCGCTTTTCCTTGATTCACTTGAGCGCTTTGTTTGCAGCCCTGTTGGTGGATCACTATCTTTTTTAGGCCACGCATGATGTTTTTATTTCCAACCATTGCCAAGCGCCGCGTTGCGATTCTGGCCTGCAGCCTCTTGTGTTTGACGGGCGGTTTATTGACCGCATGCAGTCCAGACAAACCCAGTTTCAAGGGCGTAGACATTACGGGTGCGGACTATGCGAAAGGCTTCAGTTTGCCGGACCAAAATGGTCAGCTGCGATCGCTGAAGGACTTTGCAGGCAAAGTGGTGGTGGTTTTTTTTGGGTACACCCAATGCCCTGATGTGTGTCCAACGTCCTTGCAGGAACTGGTCGAAGTCAAACGACTGCTCGGCAAAGAGGGCGACCGCTTGCAAGCTGTCTTTATCACCCTGGACCCCGAGCGCGACACCCCCGAACTGCTCAAAGCCTACATGGCCAATTTCGACTCCAGCTTTGTGGCTTTACACCCTTCGCAAGAACAGCTGGTGGCGGTGGCCAAGGACTTTAAGATTTATTACAAAAAGGTGGATGGTAAAACAGCCACCAGTTACACACTGGACCATTCGGCCGGCAGCTATACGTTCGATGGAGAAGGGCGCTTGCGTTTGTATAACCGCTATGGCAGTGGTTCTGCCGCAATGGCCTCAGACGTTGCTTTGTTAATAAAGTCAAAGTAAGAGCGGCCATATAAAAATGCCGCTGAGCGGCATTTTTTTTAATCTCGTGAATTACTTCACAGTGACTGGCTTACCAAAGTCCACCCAATTCTTGCCATCGAATTTGACCATCTGGATGGTCTGGAACAAGGCGAAGTCGTCGGACGAAGTACTGGCCAGCACACCAGGCAAGATCATTGGGACTTGGAAGTCCTTGATGCTAGCGGCTTGCTTCATGATATTTTCACGGGTCAGATTGTCACCGGCCTGCTTGAGCACCTGCACCATCATCTGCGCCACGGCATAACCATAAGTGGCATTGCCATCATCAGGGCTGACTTCCGGTGCGTATTTTTTGATCAAGGCTTTGAAGTCCTTCATCGTGGGATCGTTGTCCCAACGTGAGTCAGAACCTTCTTTGACATAGAGCATGGAAATCAAACCTACAGCTTTGTCCAGGCCCGCAGGCTTCAAGACGCTGCCGACGGATGCAGAGACCTGGTTCAGGTAATGAGTGGGCTTCCATCCCACTTCATCGACCTTGCGGATGGCTTGCGCTGCAAACTTGGGCGTGGTGATATTGAAGAAGGTGTCGGCACCTGAACCCTTGAGCGTCACAATTTGCGAGTCGATTGTCGGGTCGGTCACTTCGTAGGAGGCTGTGGAAACGATCATGCTCGCCGCTTTGGCGCCCAGGCCTTCTTTGAACCCGCCAAGGTAATCCTTGCCGTAATCGTCATTTTGCACCAGCACCGCAATCTTGGCATTGGGTTTGGTGGCCAGAATGTGCTGTCCGTAGAGCTTGCCTTCCGAGTGGTAATTGGGGTTAAAGCCAATCGTCCACGGAAAGTTTTTCGGGTCGTTCCATTTGGAAGCGCCAGTCGCTAGGAACATGTGGGGCACTTTTTTGGCATTCACATACTTGTGAATGGCCGTGTTGGAGGGCGTGCCCAGAGTTCCCATCAGCAACAACACTTCGTCTTGCTCGACCAAACGGCGCACCATCTCTACGGTCTTGGGCGGGCTGTAACCATCGTCCAAGGTGATGAAGTTGATCTTGCGGCCATTGACGCCGCCTTGTTCATTCAGTTGCTTGAAGTAAGCGGCCTGGACCTTGCCGATCGTGCCGTAAGCTGAAGCCGGACCGCTGTAGGGCATGGTTTGACCGATTTTGATTTCAGTGTCGCTGGCACCGGGATCGTATTTTTTTTGTGCAGAAGCCGGCATGGCAAAGGCAGCAATGGAAAGGCATAAAGCCGTCAGGGTAAATTGTCTCTTTTTCATGATGGTCCTCGGTTAAATAGAAGCGGTGAAAGGGAAAATCAAGGGTTGGTGGGGCGAAGCTTTTGACCAATCAGGCGGAATAAACCCGCAATGCCGGTGGGCATGGTGTACATGAACAAAATTAACATGACGCCATAAATGGCCCAAGGGGCTGCTTTGGAAATTTGGTCTGCGATGTTCGGGACAAACTGAATAAAAAGGGCCCCGTACAGAGCGCCCGGCAAGGATGTCACACCGCCAATCACCATGCCGACCATCAGGGTGATGGAAAGAAAGACGGTGAAACTGTCGGGTGCCACAAAGGCCACCAAAATGGCACTCAAGGCACCTGCAACCCCTGTGAACATGGCGCTCACGCCAAATGCCAGACTCTTGTACATAGGGGTGTTGATGCCCATGGAGGCGGCGGCAATGGGTTGGTCGCGAATCGCGATCAGTGCACGTCCCACACGGCCACGGATCAGATTCCAGCCGATCACAAACATCACCACCGTGACCGCCAATGTGAAGAAATACAGCCATCTGTCGGAGTTAAGCTTCAAGCCGAACAAGGTCTCCCAGGGCGCTTCGGGCTTCATGATCACAATGCCTTGGACCCCTCCCGTGAGGAACTCCAAGTGTTTGAATTTGAGCAGTTGTGGCAAAGACACAGCCAAGGCGAATGTGGCCAGCGCAAGGTAATGGCCTTCCAGGCGCAAGGCGGGCAGCCCAAACAAAAAGCCCACCACCAAACACACTGCAGCCGCAATCGGAATGGTCATCCAATAGGGCATGTCCACCTTGTCCATCAAGATGGCGGTGGTGTAGGCGCCAATGGCCAAGAAAGCGCCATGCCCCAATGAAATTTGTCCGCTGTAGCCAATCAGGATGTTCAACCCCACTAAAGCGATGGCATAAGTCAGGACCATGGACACCTGAAAGACATGGTAGTTAGTGATGAAAAAGGGCAGGGCGCAGGCGCCCAAGAGGCCCAGTACCAGCCAAATCCAAGGGATGGCTTTTTCGTGAGAAGGTAGATTGGATGACATCTTGTTCAGACCCTAGAAACAATCACTTTGCCGAACAAGCCGGCGGGTTTGATGGTCAGTACCACAATGATCAGCACCAATGCGACCGACAGCTTGAGTTCAGTGCCGATGACATAAGCACCCAAAATGTTTTCGAGAATGCCGACGATGAAGCCGCCCAGCACCGCGCCGCCCGGGCTGTCAATCCCGCCGACCAAGGCCGCAGCAAAAGCGTAGAGCAAGATGCCCGACATCATGTTGGGTTCCAAAAATACGACAGGCGCAATCATCATGCCGGCCACCGATCCGATGGCGGCTGCCAAACCCCAGCCCAGCGCCAGCATCCAGCCCACGCGAATGCCGACCAAGCGGCTGGAATCGGGGTTTTGTGCGGCAGCCCGCATGGCCAGACCTAAGGGCGTGAATTTGAAGAAGCCAAAAAGGAGTAGCAGTAACACGAAAGTCACGCCAATCGAGCCCAGTTCATGCGAGGAAATGAAGTGCAAACCAAAAGGCGGCTCTTTAGGGAAAGGTGATGGAAAGGCTTTGATGGTGTAGGTAAAGACCCAACCCGCGATGCTGTTGAGAATCACCAGCAGGCCAATGAAGACCACCACGATGTTCAGGACTGGCGCATTCTCGACGGGTCGGATGATGATCCGCTGAATCAAGACCCCTAAGGCAAAGGCCAGCAAAATGGTGCAGGTAAAAGCCATCCAGTAGGAAACCCCCGCATTGATGAGCGTCCATGACATGTAGGTCGCAAACATCGCGAGTTCGCCTTGTGCGAAATTGATGTTGTGTGTCGATTGGTAAATCATCACGAGGGCCAAGGCCAAACTGGCATAGACCCCGCCTGTGGCGATACCGGCAACAACTTGGTGAATGAAAGTTTCCATGATGGGTTGTTCTCAATGACCGAGGTAAGAGCGACGCACGGCTTCGTCTTGTTTGAGGTCTTCAGCAAGACCCGACAAAACCAGTTTTCCGGTTTCAAGCAAATAGGCATATTTGGCCAAGTCGAGGGCCATCGCTGCGTTTTGCTCCACCAGCAAAATAGTGACTTTGTCCACTTGGTTGATGGTGCGCATGATGTCGAAAATTTCTCGCACAATCAGTGGCGCTAAGCCAAAAGACGGTTCGTCCAACAGCAGCAAGCGGGGGCGCAGCATCAAAGCTCTGGCGATGGCCAGCATTTGCTGTTCGCCGCCGGACAAAGTGCCGGCTTGTTGTTGACGACGCTCTTTCAACCTAGGAAAGTAGGTGTACATCTTTTCCTGGTCAAGCGCAGCTTCTTTTTTGTCTTTGCGGGTGTAGCTGCCCAATTGCAGATTTTCTTCGGTCGACAGGCTGCCGAAAGTCCCGCGCCCGTCAGGCACATGGGCTACACCTAAGCGCACGATGTCTTCTGTGGATTTGCCTTCAATGGCTTGACCATCGAATTGGATTTGGCCGCGCACTTTGATCATCTTGCTCAAAGCACGCAGGGTCGTGGTTTTGCCAGCACCATTGGCGCCCAGCAGAGTGGTGATGCTGCCTTCTTCGATGTTCATCGTCAGGCCGTGAAGCACCTCGGTGGCACCATAGCCTGCGTGCAGGTCGTTCACTTGCAAAAGCGTGCGGCTCATTTTGAAGACCCCAGGTAAGCTTGGATCACATCGGGGTGTTGGCGCACATTGGCAGGGGTATCGTCAGCAATTTTTTTGCCGAAGTTCAAAGCCACCACCTTGTCAGAGACGCGCATCACCAAGCTCATATGGTGCTCAACCAAAAGAACTGTGATCTTGAATTCATCGCGGATGTGTTGAATCAAATCCCCTAAGGCATGAACCTCTTCGTGGTTCAGTCCGGCGGCAGGTTCGTCCAGCAACAAGAGCTTGGGTTGACTGGCCAATGCGCGACCCAATTCGACGCGTTTTTGGGTCCCAAATGGTAAGTCAGAGACCTTGCGTTCGGCCACGGATTGCAAGTCCAAGAACTCTATCAAGCGCATGGCGTCATGGTGTATTTGGGCTTCTTCTTCCTTCACGCCTGGAAGCCGCAGCGCGTGGGCCAGAAAGCCTTTGTCCGCCCTGCAGTGGGAGCCGACCTTGATGTTGTCCAGTACCGACATGGTTTTGTACAGGGCCAAATTCTGGAATGTACGGCCAATGCCGACCTCCGCCGTTTTGTGACGCGTCATGCCTTCCAGCGCATGGCCGTCGAACTGAATGTGCCCTTCGCTGTAGTCATACAAACGAGAAAGGCAGTTAAACAGCGTGGTTTTGCCAGCTCCATTGGGACCGATCAGACCGGCGATCTGGCCTGGATGGACATCGAAAGAAACGCCATCCAGAGCCACGATGCCTCTGAACTTAACAGTCACTTGCTGAACCGAAAGCAAAGGGTTTGCTTGCGAATTGGGGCGCGTATCAGATTGAGAATCCTGAATCTTCATTCATGTCCTTTACTGAATGTGCATGGAAATATGAAACCAGGTTGCATCGTCTCAGATGTATAAACGATGGCTATCAGGAGTTTCCCGATGATCGTCACTTCGGGAACATCTCACGTAATTTAAGTTTATAAAATTTACCGGTGGAAGTGCGCGGTACACCCGCAATCCACTCATAGCGTTCAGGGACTTGCCATTTGGCGAAGCCCATCTTTATCAAATGTGAAGCCAGCTCTTCGGGCTGCGGTGTGTGACCGGGTCTGGCCACGACACAGGCCAAGGGGCGTTCACTCCATTTTTCGTCAGGGATGGCGATCACGGCAGCTTCTGCGATACCGGGGTGGGCCATCAAGGCATTTTCCAAGTCAACCGAGCTGATCCATTCGCCCCCAGATTTAATAAGGTCTTTGGTGCGGTCGGTGATTCGCACAAACCCCATGCTGTCGACACTGGCCACATCCCCTGTGCGAAGCCACCCGTCACTGGAGAACTTGTCTTCTTGAACAGGAACGTGGTGGTAGCTTCCCGTGATGAATGGCCCCCGAACTTGCAATTCACCGACTTGTTGGCCATCCCAGTCTGCATCCTGGCCTTCGTCATTGCGGATGCGTAAATCCACCAGCGGGACCGGTACGCCGGCCATGGCTGCGCGGCGGTAACGCTCTTCTATGGGGGCATCGCGCAGCTCGGCTTTGGGGTAAGAGATGGTGCAGACCGGTGAGGTTTCGGTCATTCCCCAGCCTTGCAAAATCCAGATCCCATGTTTGTCGAAAGCGCGAATCAAAGCCTCTGGGACCGCCGCGCCGCCCACGAGGCTGCGCATGCCGGGTGGCAATTTCCATCGACCAGGTTGGACGGTCAATGCGGCTTCATAAGTCTGAATCAAACTCATCCAGATGGTGGGAACACCCAAGGACAAAGTCGGTGGCTCCAGCTGCATCAAGTCCAATAAATCATCGGGATGTAAGTGCGGACCCGGGAACACCAACTTAACACCCATCATCACAGCGCCATAAGGGATCCCCCAGCTGTTGGCATGGAACATGGGCGTGACAGGCAGCACGACGTCCGTGCCGCGCAAGGACCAAAAATCTCCCAAGGACGCCACCAAAGTGTGCAAGACGGTGGAGCGGTGAGAGTAGACCACGCCCTTGGGGCGACCTGTGGTGCCCGAGGTGTAGCACATGGACACGGGGTCGTCCTCAGCGTGAGGTGCATAGGTAAACGCGGTGGCGTCGATGCCCTCGAGCCAGAGTTCGTAGTCCAGAAACTCTGCCGGTACAGGCGCACCAGAGAAGGGGAACACAATGACTTTTTCAAAGGTGTAAAGGTGTTCGAATTGGCGGTACAGCGGAAGCAAAATGTCGTCAATGATCAAAATGCGGTCTTGCGCATCTTTGGCAATCCACGCGATTTCGTCGGCTGATAAACGTAAATTCAGGGTGTGCATAACGCCCCCTGATGCCGGTATGCCGAAGTAGCATTCCAGGTGGACATGGTGGTTCCAGCACAGGGTGGCCACGCGGTCGCCTTTTTTCAGCCCCAAGTTCTGCAGGCCTTGTGCCAGCCGGCGCGAGCGGTCATAGAACTGACCGTAGGTGTGCTTGACCAGCGATTTATCAGGACGACGTGACACGATTTCATTGTTTGGAAAAAGTGTGCCCGCTCGCTCGAGAAAATGGTTCAAAGACAAAGGCACATGCATCATGGTGCTGGTCACGTCGGCGCTGGAACTCATGGGAGTTACTCCTGTCAAGTTTGAATTGGCGCCATCATGCCTTTGCAGCGCTCAACCGGTGCTTGGGG
>CANBWK010000029.1 GCA_947373105.1 Comamonadaceae bacterium
CTCATGTGGCAATCATGCCGACATGTCCAACACCAAGCCGCGCCCTGTGGGCACAAAGTCGGCCGGAGATTCGGGGCGTGCACCGTGCACGATCTTGAAGCTGCGCATGTTCAAACCCGCCCCTTGGAGTTGCCCCCCCAGCTCGCTGGCCCGAAGACGGGCAGCGCTGGCGACATCGGTTCTTTCGGCCCACATGGTCAGGTCAATGTGTTGACTGCCTTCAATTTGCGTTTTAAGCCAAACAGGCCCAAAAACGTCGCTGCGTGAGTGGACATTCACCGTGAGCAAAGGCAGTTGATCTGGACCACGGGGCTCTTTGCGAAACACCAGCTCCACCGGGTTGGCATCGACAAAGGGCAAGGTCATGCGAAACAAAATCTCGCCTTGCGCCTGGGCTTGCACCGCTTGCACCTGGGCCGACTCCAACTCTTCGACTGCATGTTGTATTTGGGTGAAGGTGGCCGATTCTGATGGGTCGTTTGTCGATTTGTCGAGCGATGCCAAAGGATCGAAGTTGTCGTCCACCGCGTCCCGCTGCACCCCGCCGATGGCGCCTTTGTCGGGGTTTTGCATGGCTTGAATCACGCGCCGCAAAAACTGCTTGGGGTCAGATGGGCTGGTGGGCAGACCCCGGGACAACCAGACTTCGGCGCCCACGGCGCTGGCCAGTGCATTGGAGAGGGCTTGTGGGCTGAGTTGTGCCATGGACAGTTGCATGCCTCGCCATTGGGACTGCAGGTCGGGCCGCGCCAAGGTTTGGAGCAAGGCGTCCAAGGTGCCGGGCTTAAAAAGCTGCGTCACATCTGACGTGCCGGGGGGGCGGAACAGCAAATTGGCCATGCGCGAATAGACCGCCGGCATGACGGCTGTAGGCGCGCTGGCCACTTGCGAGACAGACGCCGTGGTGGGCAATGACAAGGGCGCCACGGCTTGCAGGGCTTGCATGCCGGGTGCCGAAGGGGTGGGCGGGGCTGTGGTGGGTTGCAGCGCCCATCCGCCTTGCGGGGTTTGGACCACTTTCAACCACAGCGTGGGGGCCATCTGACCCAGGATGACGGGGGGCGCATTGATGACCCGCCCTTTAAGGATGAGCTCGGGTTGGCCGCCGGTCAAGCGAAATGTGGCTTGAACGACCTGGCCTTCTTGCAGGTTCAAGTCTTTGGCGACAGGGGTGGCAATGGCGAGTAAGGGCCCCTCTAAATTGTTGAGAGTGGCGACACGTCCAGGCAGGCCGAGCGCGTCGGCGCCGATGATCAAGGGTACCGGATCCAGTTCCGGCGCGATGAAGGATCGCCGGCGCTGTAGCCGCTCCGTGCTGTGGTCTCCGAACTGGCGGGTGCAAAAGGCGCCAAGGTGCTGCGCACCAATTGCGCATGGTCTGGCACCGTGATGGCGGTGCCAGTTTTGAACTTTTGACCTGGCTTGCCGGTGACTGTTTTGGGGTTCAGATCGGCCAGTGCTTGGCGCAAGAGCGTCGGGTTGAGAGGGCTGCCGGGCATGGCTTGTTGCAGCAAGCGCTCAACGCTGTCACCGGCTTTGGTGGTGTAGACGACAGGTGCTGGTGCTGCGGGCTCGGCATCTGAAGCCCAAACGCTGGGTGCCAGGCTGCAGATCGCAATGAGCAGTGCACGTTCAAGTGCAAGAGCCAAAAAGGCAGAAGTGTGTTTCATGGCATCAGGTCTTCTTCAAGGGTTCAGCGGGTCAGCGATTCTGCAGGCCAAGCGCGCCAGTGGGGTTGTATGGCTTGGGCGGGACCGGCCAATACGCTCAGCCGGGCATGGTGGGGACTGACCTCGACCACTTTGGCCAAGAGCATGGCGCCCGATTGTTTGTCCACCAAGCGGGAAGGAAATGATTGAGGATCGGCCAGTAACCATTCGTCGCCTTTGCGCACGCCAGCCAAGTCGCCAGCATTGATTTGCAGGCTTTGAGCGCGGAGGTCTGTGATTTTGGGTTGTACGGTATCGCAGCCCAACCAAGGCGTCAAACGGTCAGACCACTGCCCCCAAAGTGCTTGCAATTGGGCAATGCCTTCAGGGTCCAGGGTGAGGCTTGACCATTCGGGTTGACTCAATGGCAGGGCTATTTGATGGGCGGCATGAAATTGAGCAGCTTGACCGTCCAATGGGGTGACGGTCAAAGTCATGGTCAGATTCAGATGGTGGGCCCGCAAGCCGGCCAGTTTTTCCCATGCCAGCAAGGGGGCAGGCTCGGCGCCAATGCGCAAGTGGGCTGTCCAAGGCAGTTGTTCGGGACCATTGCGTGTGAGCGCTTGCTCGTAACCTGTGGGTTTCAAGCCAATGGACATCGCCGGGTTGACGTTGGCGCGGTCGAGCATGCGCCAATTTTGGTCTGTTGCCGCTAACCATTGCGATGCAATTTGTTGCCGTACCAGTCTTTGAATGCCTGTAGAGGTCCCGGGCTCAAAGGTGGTGGTTAATCCGATGACATGGCGCAATGCACCTGAGGTACCTTGTGCGCAAGTACCGTTGCGGCTGGATTTGTCAGCCAGTGTGCGTGCCAAATCTTTGGGCGGGCCGGCAGCATCGAGCTGTGCCTTGGCTTGGCCTGCGCTGTCGCGCGAATAGGAGAGCACGCGAACACCACGTACTTCCATGCCTGAGCGAAAACTGCTGCTGTCATGCAGCTGGCCTTGGGCATCCAGCCACAGGGTCGTTTTGACTTGGGTGGCACCTTGTAAAGCGGTCTCAACCAAGCTGTGCCTGATGGCATCGAGCCTTTCCTGGGCTGTCAAGACAGGGGCAGGGGCTGCGTTTTGAGCACCAACCCCGCCCGCTTGGACTGCAAAGCACAGTGCAAGGGTCAAAGACTTCAGGGCTTTCATGTGCACAATCCTGAGCAAATGCAAATCAACGGCCGCGTGCGGTGAGTTGACCCAAGTACAGGGTGCGAAGGTCTTGCACCACGGATTTATCGAGGGACAAAGTGGTTTCGTAGGTGTCTTCGCCCACGGGGGTGATGCTGACCAATACGGCGCCATAAATTACGCCTTCCACTTTGGCACGGAAGCTGTCGCTGGTGACAGTCATGTCGGCCACGGTGGAGGATGCGTCGATTTGCTGTCCATAGACCTGTTCGGTCAAGGCGCGGTAGGCGTCCAATTTGGAGGCGCGAATGGCCATCAGGCGTTGTTGCCCAGGATTGCGGTGGTTTTGCACGCTCACCACGGCATAGCCGGTGGCGGTCAAGGTCTCGCGTTTTTCAACCAAAGGTGCCAACATGTTGGCAGACTCTGGGGGTTTACTCGTCGCTACGTTGATCGATTTGCAACCCGTCAAAACGATGAGTCCGGCCAGCAGGCCTGCAGTCAAAAGTCGGTTCATGTTCTATCCTTTACAGCCAGGACTCCAAGTCCTACACCCTTTGATTCGGCTTGAAAGGGCTGAACTTGAGGGCTTTGATGATGACATATTTGGAATTTTACGGGGTGTTGTCGGAATGCAACGGACTATTTTGACGAAATTCAGTTTGTTGGTGATTTTGCTGATTTGTGTTTAAATTCAGTCAGATACACCAATGTATTGAAAAAATTGATGAAGTAGGTAACCCCTTTTTTCATGTCCAAAGCATCTCGCATTACATCGTTCAAAGGTGCCAGTGAAGCGGCGCAATCCATCCGGGACTTGATCTCGCGGGTTGCCAACTCCAATGCCACCGTCCTCATCACAGGGGAAAGCGGTACCGGTAAAGAGCTGGTGGCGCGAGCTTTGCACGACGAGTCTAATCGCGCGGGTGCCAATTTTGTGCCCATCAATTGCACGGCGATTCCCAAGGAACTGATTGAGAGTGAACTTTTTGGTCACCGCAAGGGCGCCTTTACCGGTGCGATGAATGACCGCATTGGTCGATTTGAGTTGGCCCACGGCGGGACGATCTTTTTGGACGAGATCGGCGATTTGTCGATGGACATGCAAGTCAAACTGTTGCGTGTTTTGCAAGAGCGAACAGTGGATCCCGTGGGGAGCCACAAACCGGTGCATGTGGATGTGCGCGTGGTGGCTGCGACCCATTGCGATCTCGAAGCGCAAATTGTGGCGGGGCGCTTTCGCGAGGATTTGTATTACCGGCTGAATGTCCTGCCGCTCAAAACGCCTGCACTGCGACAGCGGCCCGATGATGTGCCTGAATTGCTGGCCCACTTTTCGCGCAGTTGCGTGCAAAACGAGGCGCCTCCGATTACCTTTACAGAAGATTTTGTGGATGCGCTGCAGGCCTATGCCTGGCCTGGCAATGTGCGTGAGTTGTCTAATTTGGTGGACCGCTTTAGCACTTTGTTTTCGGGTCAGCATTTGAGTTTGAGTACCGTACCCGCTGATTTATTGCCCAGAGGCTTGGCCCAGTTGCAAGCTGAGCGATGCGCGCATCCCGCCACTTCGCTCAAACCCGTGTTGCCTAAGCCGCCCAAGGTGACTTCGATTTACAGCGCGGTCACGCCCAGTTTGCTGGACGAGCTGGAAGGCAATCCGGTGGAGGACATCATCATGCTCGCCCAGGGCATTTCGTGTTTGCCCGCAGAAGGCATATCACTGAAGGACCGACTGGCTGATATCGAGCGCGACTTGATCATTCAGGCCTTGGCACGCACTGAGGGCAATGTCTCGCAGACTGCTCGATTGCTTAACTTACAGCGCACCACGCTGATCGAAAAACTCAACAAGTACGATTTACGGCAAGGCGTTTTGAACGTTTCTGCTGCGTAAAACGCGGCCTCTTTAGGGCCGGATTGTTGTCATTATTTGTCTGCTGACTTAGGTGGAGCGCCCAATACATTGGGTGAAACCATGGGCGCATCGTTGGACGATGGCCTGGGAAACTGGACCATTTTGTCTCTTTGTCGTTGGGCTGCCAAAGCGGCTGCGGCGGCTGCATTTTCTGCGGCTTGCCGATCGCGTTGTTGTTTGGCCATGGTTTCCATTTCGCGGCGCAGGCCGCCGGCATCACCCACAGAGCCTTGCAAACCTTGTAATTGGGTGGCAATGGATTTGAGCGCAGCGGCTTGCGCTTGCAAACGACCGTCCAAACTTTGCACTTGCTTGGCCATACCAGGGTCCGCGGGGCCGGCTTTGGCCACTGCTTTTTCAGGTGGTTTTTCGGCTGCTTTTTCGGCCATGGCTTGGGCCGTTTTGGCCATTTCGTCCAATCGAACCTCCATCTTGGCTTGCGCAGTGGCGATGCCTTCTTGTTTGCCGACCAACTCTTGCAATGCTTCGTTAACGGAGCCGACAAGCTCCATGGAGTTGTCCAGGTCGCCGATGCGTTTGCCAACGACCGTGACCATCGCATCCAGTTGCTTGACGCGCCCTTGCAGGGTCATGGCCATGGTGCCGAAAACAGCCGCAGCGATCAGCATCAAGCCGCCACCAATGCCCATCAGTATCAGCGTTTGCTTTTGCTGTTTGGCCATATTGATGCCCAGTTGCTGAGTCACTGTGCGCAAATCGGTGGTGGCTGTGGCGGCCAAGAGTGCCGCGCGGTTGGCCAGATCGCCAGAGTCCATGACCGTGCGTTTGATGTCCTCGAGCTCGGAGTCTCCTGCTGATGCCGTGTCGGCAGTCGCGTGAGCATGAGCGTCGTGCGTGTCGTGCGTGTCTTGCTTAGGAGCGGTGTGTTCGGTCATGGTGATCTATCCGGTTGAGGCTCAATGGCCTTTGGATGGTTTTTTAGTCTCGGCTTTGCCTTTGGCTTTGGCGGCAGGCGCTGACTCCACTATCGGCGCGAAGAGCGGTTTTTCAAGGATTTCAATTTGGCTGCGGATTTTCTCATTCGCGATTTTGAGCTTCACAACCCGTGCGGGGAAGTTCATTTCTTCCATGTAAAGCTGTGGGGCTGGCTCGGCAGGCACGTTGTCGATCGCCTGCATTTCAGTGACGGCAGCAACCATGTCTGGGGCGTCTGAGTTCATAGCCGTTGCGGGCTTGGCGACATCCTTGCCTTGATTCAAATCCAGCGAGGGCAAAGCAGTCATCAACATTTCAAGCGGGGCAGGCGGCGGCAATGTCGGGTCGACTTGCGCATCTGTCGCATGGACGATGACATCTGGCTGTGCTGTGGGCGAGCCTTCTGAGAACTGAACCGCCTCGGGTAATTTACTTACGCTGATGCCTTGCGTAATCGCTATCAATTCCTCGTCCTCATGCGGATTCACTTCCGTCTGACGAATCTGGGGTTCCAAGGGATTGGCCGTTTTGTGGACAGCGGTATGACTTCCCTCAGCCAGATGAACCTCGTGAGGTGTTTGGCTCGAAAAGACTTCAGGTTCTTGAGTCATCGACGGGCCTCCTTGGGCTTTTCAGCGGTGTTAATGGTACGAGGAGATAGCCGCTCGGCCAGCGAATCGGCTGTGATCGGATACGCAAAACGAGGCGTTTGGGATAGCCGTGTGACTTTGGCGGCCTCATCTCTTGTTTTGTAGGGTCCCGTGACCAGTACAAACTGAGCCAATTTATCACCCGGTTTGTAGGTGGCCACAATATGCCCATCCTTCAGAGGGGCATTGGCTTGTTGCCAATTGAGTACGTTTTTGAACACCGGCAAGCCCATGTGACGAACCAAATAAGTCCCCGCAGGTAATTGCTTGACCCAAGCTTGACCTGCAGCAGCCTCGTTCGGGAGTTCGTCGACGGGGTCGGCCAACTTGCTTGCTGTCACTTCTGATTTGGGCGACTCCACTTTGGATTCAGTGGGTTTGGCGGGTTTGACCGGCTCGGTGGTTTTACCTTTTGCCGCCTCGGCGGTGTTCTTTTTCTGAGGTGCTTCCTGAACGACAGGTGACTCTGAGAATGGATCCCAGAGATGGAACGATGCAGGGTACAACCACGCGACCATGCCGGCAGAAAAAACCAGCAGTCCTCCGGTCAAAGTCGTCCATTTCAGCCAAGCCCATTTGCGTGGCCTCGAGGGACTGCTGCGTTGGGGTTGGCCAAATGGATTGCTGAAGAAACTTTTTTTGCCAGAAGTTTGGATGATCGAAGGGGGTACGGGCGCGCTCAAACGGTTCAAGAAGGCACGTACTGCTTTCTTTTGCGCCGATCCTTTGGCTTGGGCCAGCAAATTTTCTTGTTGCTCAGCGTCGGGTAGCGCAATGTCCCAACGCAGTACATTTTTGCCAAAAGAATCCAGAGCTTGGTTGAGTTTGCGGGAGGTGTCCAGAAACAAAATCAAGCGAATGTTGGCGCCCGGAAAGTTTTGCACCAGACTGGCGAGCAATTGAAGTTCATGCTCTGGCAAAGAGGCTGCATGGTTGAGGACCCAGAACTGGGTGGCCAGAATATTCTTGCGCCCTTGCATGGCCTGCGCCAAGGATTGGTTGGCCAAAGCCCGATTGAAACGGGCCAGCAAATCATCAGGACTCGCTGGAAAGTAGACCTCTATTTTGCTGGTGGGGGTGAATTTGCGCAGTCGGGCAATCAACAAGGAGCCATAGTGCTCCAAAGCTGACCCATGGGACGACATGACGGCAACGTTCAATCCATCCCGCGTCAATGCGGTGATGCAACTGTCCATTTGAAGACGGTCGTCTGGATCGAAGAAAAAGTCAGACAGTTCAGCAGGGACAGAGCTAGACAGATCGCGCATGGGGTCTGCTCCTTAAGGATTGATCAACTTGCCATCGACATCAAATTGCATCGAGGGCGGTAATTTGGGGGAAGGCCGCTGCATGGGTTGCACGCCGGGGCGAATTTGGGCCAAATTGAACACATAGGCAAGGACTTGTGCCACGGCCAAGTACAAAGCCTCAGGTATCGAGTGATCGGCTTTGGTAGTGAAGTAAATGGCACGGGCCAAGGCGGGAGAAGAGAAAATTTCAATGCCATTGGCTTTGGCTTCTTCTCTGATCTTGGCCGCCATATGATCGGTACCTTTGGCCAGCAAGATGGGGGCGCCGTCACCCGCTGGGTCGTAAGACAGCGCGACCGCAAAGTGTTCGGGGTTGGTGATCACGACGTCTGCATCTTTTACTTTTTGAATCATGCGTGCGTTGCTCATCTCGCGCTGGCGTTGACGGATCTTGCCCTTGATTTCAGGGTTACCTTCCATGTCCTTCATCTCGTCTTTGATTTCTTGCTTGGTCATTCGCATGCGTTTGATGAAAGCATAGCGTTGATAGGGGGCATCAATCAAGGCTATGAACAACAAACACAAGGACAACCATAAGGCTGATTCAGCGATTAACAAACCAGCCGCTTCTAAAGCGGGTTGCAAACTCATCTGGCCCATGATCAGAAGTTCATTCAAATGCTTGTTGATCAGTATCCACAGCACCGTGGTGATCAAGGTGAATTTAGCAATTGATTTGAGCAATTCGACCATGGCACCGGTGCCGAACATGCGTGTAAATCCGGCCCCTAAACTCAATTTACTGAAATTGGGCAATGCGCTTTTGATCGAAAATAAATAGCCACCGGTGGCTCCGCTGGCCAAAATGGCCACAACAGCGGTCAAGAGTAACAGCGGAAGCACCAATAACAGGCCATCTCCCATTTGTTGACCAAAGGCGAGCGGCAAGAGGTTGGGTGAGTCCAGTGTTTTTCGGTCAAAGCTGAATCCCGCCGCAAACTGGCTGGACAGTCGAGCCACCCAAACGCCTCCAATCATGAACAAGATCAACATGGCGGCGATGGTGACAGCCGCCGCAGGCAGTTCATTCGAGCGTGCGACTTGGCCGTCTTCACGTGCTTTGCTCAGCTTTTTGGCCGTCGGTTCTTCGGTTTTTTCTGATGAATCGCTTTCACTCATGGCGTGTCATCCGTTCAGGGTAAGCCAACCAGGCTGCGTGTTTGTATGAGGCCTTGAAGCCACATCCATTGTATGCGTGCGCCAATGCTGGGTAAGCTTAAAATCATGATCAAAAATCCGGCCACCACCATGGCGGGAAAGCCGAGCGAAAAAATATTCAAACTGGGTGCGGCACGTGTTGCAACGCCTAGACCGACGTTGATAAATAGCAAGGTCGCCATGACGGGTAAAGCGGTCAGAAGACCCCCCAGAAAAATCATGGAACTCCAAGTCACAAATTGGCCCCACGCGGCTTGACCCATCAGGCTTTTCCCGATCGGCATGGTGTTGAAGCTGTCGAGCACAAGGCCCAACAACATGGCGTGTCCGCCCAGTCCTACAAATATCAAGGTTGACATGACCAGCAGGAATTGCCCAATCACGGGCACGTTACCCACGTTCGGATCGATCATGGTCGCCATGGACAATCCCACGGAATTGGAGATGGCTTGACCCGCCAGTAAAATCGCGGCCGAAACCACTTGCAGCACCAGCCCCATGATCAGGCCGATGCTCAGTTGGTTGAAAATTTCAAGTAAACCAGCTGGCGAAAGCGGGTCGATAGTTGGCCAATCGTGCAAGGGGTAGACCATCCAAGTCAGAGCCAAAGCCAACAAAATTCGGATTCTCAAAGTCAACGCACGCAAAGAAAAAACGGGGGCAGCGATCAGTAAAGCCGAAATGCGCATCATGGGCCAGAGCAGCGCGTAGAAACGCGCTATGAGTTCAGTGGCTTCGATGTTCATAACGTTTTAACCCAGGCGTCTCAAGCGAAGAGGCTCGGAATGCGCTGGAAGATACTGCGTGTGTAATCGATCAGCGTGGCCAATTGCCAGCCGCCGACTATAGCCAGAGTCAAAGCCAGTGCGGCCAACTTAGGAATAAAGCTGAGCGTCGATTCATTGATCGATGTGGCCGCTTGCAAAATACCAATGACCAAACCCACCACCAAAGACACCCCGAGCAAGGGCGCTGAAATCAGCACAGTCATCCACAAGGCCTGCCGGCCCAAATCTACAACGGCAGCTGTGTCCATGATTCAACTCCAAAATGTTCAGGTGACAAAACTGGCCGCCAATGATCCGAGAATCAGGCTCCAACCGTCGACCAACACAAACAACATCAATTTAAAAGGCATCGAAATCATCATCGGTGAGAGCATCATCATGCCCATGGACATCAATACGCTGGCAACAATCAAGTCGATGACCACAAAGGGGATGTAAATCAGAAAGCCTATGGTGAAGGCGCTTTTGAGTTCCGAGGTGATGAACGCCGGGACCAAGGTTGTGAACGGTACGTTTTCAGGGCTCATGGCATCGCCTTTGCGTGCCATTTGCATGAACAGTGCAATGTCGTCTTCTCGGGTTTGTTTCATCATGAAACCACGAATGGGTTCTTCGGCCGCCGCCAAGGCTTTGTCAAAACTCATGCCCTTTTCCATGTAGGGCACCAGCGCATTGACATACACATCGTTCAAAACGGGGGTCATGATGAACAGTGTTAAAAACAGCGCCAATCCGACCAGCACGGTATTGGGGGGCGTTTGGCCTGTGCCCAGGGCCTGACGCAAGATGGACAAGACAATGATGATGCGGACAAATGCGGTCATCATTAACAAAAACGAAGGCAACAACGTCAGTGACGTCATCAAGGCCAGCAGTTGCAAAGTCAGGCTGTATTGGGTACCGCCTTTGCCTCCGGTGACATTCACCAAAGGCATGCCTTGTGACATGGCAGCCAGTGGCAAGGCCAACAAGGCCATGGCCACCCAGAAATATTTTTGATTACGCGTCATCTTGGGGTCCGCGTTTTACAAGCGCCGAGGCGGAGGGCCAACTGCCTAAGGCATTGATTTGTGTGGGCGTGATGCCGAGCAGTACTTCGTTGTCACCGACGCGCACTAAAGCTATTTTTTGACGAGATCCGATACTTTGTGTTTCCAGCACCTGCATGCGGCCAGAGTGAGTCGCGGTGAGCATTTTATTTTGAATGCGCTTGAGCCCCCACAGGACGGCCAGCAACAAAACGATCACCACGGCCATGCTGCCCAGCATGCGCAGTGCATCCATTCCTGTCAGGCCAGCATTCATGTAACGCTCACAAATTTTTCATGCGTTCGGACGCAGGTGCCACGCGGGTCAGGCGGATGCCGTAACGTTCGTTAACCAAAACGATCTCACCTTGTGCGACCACGGTGTTGTTGACCAACAAGTCCAGTGGTTCACCTGCAATGCGGTCGAGCTCGACCACGCTGCCTTGCGACAAGCGCATCAGGTCGCGGATTTTGATCATTGCGCGTCCGACCTCGATCGACAAGGTCACCGTGATGTTTTGCAGCACGTCGGAATTTATTTGTCCAGAATCGTGGGTGTCGTCTGCCATGTTTTCGGTTTCGCTCATGTTATTTGTCCTCTGAAGTTCACTGCAGATCGGGGTTGACGGGGCGTTCAATCAGAACGGCTGCTTGGGTGCCCATGGTGCCCACTTGGGCTTCAAAAGCGGCAATGCCGTTGATCAGCAGTTTGGCACTGTCTGGTTTTTTGAAGTAAAGCACATCGCCTGCTTGCATGTCTTCGATTTGACCAAAAGATGATTCAATGGAGCCCATGAGGACCCGCATCTCGAGGGATGCATTGTCAACCGCCGTACTCAAGTCAAGGTGCCATTGTTTTTCGGAGTCTTCATTGCCGTCACCTGTTTGCACGCGGTTGCGCAGCAATTCACGCGCAGGTTTGAGTGAGGCGTAGGGGTAGACCAGGTCGATAAAGCCAGGGGCATCGTTGTTGCCTTCCGAGTCGAATCGGGTCAGGATGACAAGGTCGTTTTCGTCGGCAATTTGTGCAAATTGGGGGTTGATCTCTTGGCTCACCAGATCAAAATCCAGTTCCATCACAGGCGACCAAGCTTCTTTGAGCGACTTGAAGAACACATCCAGAATCATCTTGATGATGCGCAATTCGGTGGGTGTGAACAGTCGCCCAGAAGGCAGCTGCCCGACACCTCGGCCAAAGCCACCAAAAAAACTGTCAAGTGAACTGAATACTACCGTGGGATCGATCACCACCAAGGAGTTTCCGCGCAAAGGATTCATGCGAACCATGTTGACTGACAGGGGCGGGGTCAGACTTTTGAGGTAATCGCCGAAGCGCACGATCTCAACCCTTTTGGGGTTGATGCGTGGCGTGGTGCGCAGCATCTCCAGGAGGCCCAAACGAAACGTGCGGATGAACCGCTCGTTGATCATGTCAATGGAGGTGATGTTCACCCCCAAACTCGAGTCTTCACTGGCCAGGTCGTGTTTCTTCACCCGCGCCGTGGTGTTGAAACCGGTGTCGACCGGGATCGAACCGTCCGTCACGCCTTCGGCGAGAACGTTCAGTTCGTCTTGGGTCAGCAGGGAAGAGGCCATGGTATCCGTTGAACGTTGTGCATTACTGCACGATGAAGTTGGTGAAGTAAATGTCTTCGATGCCGCCAAAGTCCTCGAACTTTTCGAGCAAAGTGTTCATGGCATCGCGAATTTTTAGCGATAACTCCTTGCGGAACTCCGGCTTGACAAGGTCGGCCTCTGTGGTCATGCGCATCACATCCATCACGGCCGAGCGCAAGGCGAAGTCGTGTCTCTTGATATTTTCAAAGACGCGGTCGTCATAGTGCGTCATGACAGCCAATTGAACTGACATGACTTTTTTGGAGCCACTCAAATTGACCAGAAACTCTCGGTCAATTTGCATGTAGGTGTATTCAAAACGCGTCAGCTCAGGAGAGGACTTGGCCACTTTGCCCGGAGGTCCTTTGGGGCAATCTGCTTTGGCATCTTTGCCACCATCCTTGGCACCATGGGCATCGGGTTTGGCATGCGGGTCAGGTTTGGCGTGAGGATCTGCCTTGGCATCGCCCTTGGCCTCACCTTTTTCCTTCTTCTTAGGCAAACAGTCTTCTTTAGACGCGCCGTGTCCATCAGCGCCTGCAGCGGCTGCGGCTTCCAGATCGTGCTCGGACGGCGGTTTGGGATTGAATGCGCCCGACAAAAACAGCGTGGCGACTACTGTGCCCGCCACCAGGACGATCAGGCCCACCACGCCCAGAATGATCAATAAGATCGGTTTCTTCGGTTTTGCTTCGACTTCCGGTACGACTTCTTCAGCCATGGGTCACCTCTTGTTCATACAGGTTCAAACAATGCGCCCCAAGGCCTTCTCAGGCCGCGGGGATTATGCCAAGACGTCAAAGCCGTCAGGCGTTCGTTTCTCTTTCGTGACGGCCTTCTGCGTGCTGTCAGTTTGAGCTGACGCCACGTTGTCTGTGGACGGACTCGATTCCCGTTGGGGTGTCGGATTTCCGCCAGATTGACGACCAGCGTCACTGTTCACCCAGACTGAAGCAACTGCCATGCCAGATTGTGTCAGAGTGTCTTTGAGTTTGGGCATGCTTTGGGCCATCAACTCCCGCGTGAGCGGGTTGTCAGATCGGAACATGGCGTCCAAGCCCTTCGCGTGCATGTCCAGTTCCACATCGATGCGGCCCAGGCTTGCAGGATTCAGCCGCATCTGTAACTTCCATTCGCCGCGGGCAATTTGACTTTGAAGTCGCTCGGCCATGGCTTGGCCTAGTCGGTCAGCCAGTTGCTGGTAATGTTCCTGACGCTGAGTTTGTGCCATACCGGGCAAAGGTTGCGCGATGGTAGGCAATGGCGTACCTGTTGCCGTGGTGCGGGTCAGATCCGCCCCCGAGCTGTTCATGTTGTTGTCTGTGGTGGCACCGAAGTCAATGTCATCAAGGGCCTTGCTTTCTTGAGAAGCGGAGTTGCGCAAATCGAGTGCGATGGAACGAATCGGTCCGCCCAAGGTGGATGCGGTCAAGGCGCCCCAGGCGACTGCCACGGCAGTGCCACTCATTTGGTGAAGTTGTTGGGTAACGTTCTCCCATGCAGGCACAAGACGTATGCGCATAACATCTTGGGGAGCGGGCGCCACGGGGGCCAAGTCTTCTACCGCGCTGACAGCAGCACTTGCGGTTGCGCTGGTATCCACTGATGCATTGATGGCTGTTGCATTGGGCAAGACCACTGGGGTTGGGCTTGTCAAGGGTTGCACACCCACTGGGGTTGGGCTTGCTAAAACGGGCATCTCCGTGTGAGCTGGCGGCAAATTTGAAGGATTAATTAGAACTTCAGTGACACTCGGCATGCCTTGCGCCATTGCTTCTGTGGGTGCCTTCGCCTCGGTTGTTGCCGTAGCGTTGACAGGCGCCTTGACCAAGGAAGTCACGAGAGTGGCCAGCCAATTGGCGGTGGTCAAAGTGCTTACTTCAGCCTGAACAGCTGGGGGGCTGGCGGCTTCAGGGCTCAATGAACTCACATGGACCGTGATTTCAGCTGAAAGGTTTTGTGCCAGCCACGCCACATCAGGGCTCAGGTTGCCAGAGTCAGGAGAGACTTCAGTGCGCAAGGCCGTGCTGGAATCGATTTTAGCCATTGCCATGTTCAGCCATCCTGCGGCTTCTGCTGGGGGCTCGGTAGGTGAGTTAACGCTTTTCGTTTGCGCCATCAAGAGTGCGGCGCTCAATGCGGCAGCGCTTTCTAGGCTGGGCGTGGCCGGTATGTCGGTTGTGGGCTTTTCGCCAAACAAAGCCATCACTGCCGATGCGTCAAGGCCTTGTGCAAGGGCAAAGGCCGTCAAACTGCCGGCATCTGGTTGGACACTGGACGCTGTGATGACTTCCAGTTGCGCACCCAAGGTCTCAGACTTCAGACCAGAAGGATCGGTTGCAGGATCAGCGGCAACATTTTGCCGCTCGTGTGTGGGCAGCAAATCCCGCATCAGGCCGGCAAAGGTTCTGCCGTTGGGTGTGTTGCTTTGCGTTGGATCAGTGCCGCCAACGGGGTTCGCCGCTCCAGAAGTCGCTCCCCCAGGCGCTGCGACAGGAGTTGCCGCAGGTTGAGCAGAGGCAGAAAACATCAATGAGGCGTCCATGGCGTGTCCGTGGTTAAGTTACTTTCCGGTCAAGAAAACAAGGCCGGTGACAAGGTGTTAGCAAAAACCGTGACCGGACAGGCTTTGCCACTTGAGTCGCTGTCTTTAAGTGGCGAGTGTCGGGATTCAATGTGGCATGGACTTTGCAACGTCAACAGGACTTTGATCACATTTTGAATGGATAAAACGCTTTCAGGCTAGCTGCCTGAGGCTAAGCAGACATGAGCACTTTGACCCTGTCAACTCTTCGACAGAACCTGTCCCGGTTTGATTACACCGGACTGGGGTTGCCTGCGTTGGTTCTCTTGATCATGGCCATGTTGGTACTTCCGTTACCACCTTTGCTTCTGGACATCCTCTTTACGTTCAATATTGCTTGTAGTTTGGTGATCATCATGATCGCGATCGGTACACGCAAGCCGCTCGAGTTCTCATCTTTCCCGTCGGTGTTGCTGTTTGCGACGATGTTGCGGCTGGGTTTGAACGTGGCTTCCACCCGCGTGATTTTGGTTAACGGCCATGAAGGTCACGAAGCGGCCGGTAAGGTGGTTGCTGCTTTTGGTGAGTTCGTCATCGGCGGCAACTACGTGGTCGGTTTCATCATCTTTGCGATCTTGATGATCATCAACTTCATTGTGGTGACCAAGGGTGCAGGGCGTGTCTCAGAAGTGAACGCACGTTTCACATTGGATGCCATGCCTGGCAAGCAAATGTCAATCGACGCCGATTTGAACGCGGGTGTGATTGACCAAGATACGGCTAAAAAACGACGCGAAGAGTTGGCCCAAGAGTCTGACTTTTTTGGTTCCATGGACGGTGCTTCAAAATTTGTCAGTGGCGACGCGGTTGCGGGCTTGCTTATTTTGATCATCAACTTGATCGGTGGTTTGGCCATCGGTATTGGGCAACACAATTTGTCGCTGAGCGACGCAGGTCGTATCTACACTTTGCTGACCATCGGTGATGGTTTGGTGGCGCAGATTCCCTCGCTCTTTTTGTCACTGGCTACCGCCATCATCGTGACCCGTGTGACCACCTCTGAGTCGATGACGGAGCAGGCCACGACCCAGTTGTCCAATCCCACGGCGCTCTTCATGGCGGCTGGCATCTTGGCTATTTTGGGCATCGTGCCGGGTATGCCCCATTTGGTTTTTCTGACTTTGGCTTTGGGTACAGCGGCTATGGCTTGGGGAATTGTGCAAAGGCGCACCCAGCCTCCGAGTGAGCCCGTGACAGCGGCAGCACAAGCGGCCTTGGATGAGCCTAAAGAACTCGATTGGGACGATGTAGACCAGGTCGATTTGATCGGTTTGGAAATTGGCTATGGACTGATCCCCTTGGTCAATCCCGAGACCGGTGGCCAGTTGTTAAGTCGCGTGAAGGGTGTGCGCAAAAAACTGTCTGCCGAGTTAGGCTTTTTGGTGCAATCCGTGCGTATTCGTGACGCCTTGAACATCGACCCTGATGCCTATCACATCGTGCTCAAGGGCGTTGCTCGGGGCAAAGGCCAAGTCAAGGTCGGCCGTGAGTTGGCGATCAACCCGGGTCAGGTGTATGGACCTCTTGAAGGTCAAGCGACCAAAGAGCCGGCTTTCGGTTTGGATGCGGTCTGGATCGATCCGGCCGAACGGGACCATGCCCGCACTTTGGGCTATACCGTGGTGGATGCCAGTACGGCCATTGCGACCCACTTGAACAAAGTATTGCGGGATAACGCTTCTGATTTGCTCAGCCATGATGAGGTGCAGCAACTGCTGGATAAATTGGCCACCAAGGCGCCCAAGCTGGTCGAAGACTTAGTGCCCGGTAAATTGTCTTTGGGTGTCGTGACCCGCACACTGCAAAACCTACTGAATGAATCGGTGTCAATTCGTGACATGCGATCGATTGTGGAAACCTTGTCTGAAGCCGCCAGCCGCACGCAAGAACCCGATCAACTGACTGCCATGGTTCGCCCTAAGCTGGGCCGGATGATTGTGCAAAGCTTGGTGGATGAATCGAATTCTTTGTCTGTAATGACGCTGGACCCGGGTCTAGAGCAGCTTTTGCACAACGTATTACAGCAAAGTGCGCCCGGACAAAACATGGCCATTGAGCCCGGCTTGGCCGAACGCTTGTTTGCCGCATTGCGTGATGGTGCGCGTGCGGTCGAAGAGATGGGGCATCCTGCCGTTTTGGTGGTGTCTCCGACCATTCGACCTTGGTTGTCGCGTGCAGCGCGATACCGCGTCAACGATTTGACCTTGCTGTCTTACAGCGAGATTCCTGATGATCAAAGCGTCAAAGTCGTGCACACCGTGCATGCCGAGACACGCTAATTTTTGAACACATAGCAGCAACGCCATGGAACTCAAACGAATCCTTGCCCGTGATACCCGCAGCGCGACTGAGCGAGCCATGAGTTTGTATGGCCCCGACGTGCTGATCATTGCCAACCACCGAGTGGGGGGACAAACCGAATTGGTCGTGGCCGTGGAAATGGCCACTGCATTTGGCGACAGTCACCTGTTCGACAATGACAACCCGTTTGCCAAATCCGCCACGACACACAAAGAGCCTACTTTGGATTTGGGCACCAGTTTTGGAGACCATCTAGGACAGGCCATATTGGGCAAAGCCCCGATGCGTTCAGATCCTTTACTGAATGCCGACCCCTTGTTGGTTCCGGAATCCAAGCGTGATGAAGTACGGAGCAAAGAAATTGTGGCATTTGTGGTTGAGGAACTCGCGGCTTTGCGACGCGAGTTTCGTGTCAGCCAACAGGCCGCAGAATGGCAGTCAGGTCAGCCAGTCGCTTCTGCCGTTCAACCCGTGGTGCAAGCCATGCATCAAGCCGGCGTTCCTGTGGGTTTGCGTACATTGTTGATAGACAGCATCAAAGACCACGACAGCACACAAGAAGCTTTACAAGCGATCCGTGAACTTTTGACGGCCTCGCTCAAACGTGGCGGTGAGCCAGGTGCTTTTGACGGTGTGCATGCAATTGCCGGACCTTCAGGCTCAGGCAAAACTTTGATGGCTGCGCGCTTGGCATTGCATACTGCAGCGGCGGCTGGTACTGAAAAAGTGGCATTCATCAGCTATCAAGACACCCGCATTGGGGCTTGGAACCAGACGCAAATGCTGTGCGCTCAAATTGGCATTGATTGCTACCGGGCACAAGACACTTCAACTCTGCGTTTGTTGCTGACCGAATTGTCGCAGCGCACTTTGGTATTGATAGATACCCCCGGGGTGCAAATGATTGAGCGCATCACCGAAATAAAATCTGTGCATCCCGAATGCATCATGCATGCGGTACTGCCAGCCGATGCCTCCGCCGTGAGTGTGCAGCGGGTTTTGAAGGATGCGGCAACCGGCGCCAGTTTGGTGTGGGACAGTTTGATGATCAGTAAGTTGGACGAATCCAATGCACCTTGGGCGCTTTTGCAATTCATGTGCAACGAGGCCGATGTGCCCGTCTTGTCCGCTGCAAGCGGATCTGAGCGTTTAACCGATTTGGTGATGGGTTTCACCACCACGCAATTGGTCAATCTCGCCGTTTCACAACTGATGCCAAAGCTTGCACAAGTGACGCCAAAGCCCGCAGCCATGGACGCTGCGACTTTCAATGCGCGTCACAAGTCAACCAGCCCACTGCGTGACACTCTTTAAGAACAGCATGCAAAAGCAACGATCCACACAGGTCATCGGGATTGCCAGCGGCAAAGGCGGCGTAGGCAAAACCACGATCTCTGTCAACTTGGCAGTCGCCTTGCAAGGCATGGGTTTTAAAGTCATGCTGTTTGATGCAGATTTAGGGCTGGCCAATGCCCAAATTGCTTTGGGATGCCGTTGCCCGTTCAATCTCAGCCATTTTTTGAGTGGTGAGAAGACATTGAATGAAATCATTGTCACGACCCGTTATGGTGTGAAATTAGTCCCTGGCGCCTCGGGAATGCGCGAAATGGCAAGTCTGAGCGTGATGCAAGCAGCCCGCATTGTGCAAGCTTTCAGCGTATTGGAAGATGATTTGGATTATTTGATTGTCGACATGGCCGCCGGTATTGCGCCTGCAGTGCTGTCATTCATGGCCGCGACCAGTCGCCGTTTCATTGTGGTTCGCGATGATCCTTCGTCAATTGCTGATGCCTATGGCACAATCAAAGTACTGACCAAAGACTATGGTCTTGAGGACATCTATTTGATCTCTAACGGTGTTGGCAGCGCCCTAGAAGGACGTAAACTGTTTGAACGAATCAATCAGGTTTGCACACGGTTTTTACATAAGTCCATTCAGTATTTGGGATCAATTGAGCAAGATGAATTGATTTTGGCAGCACTTAAAAAGCACCAATCCACTCTGGAATTTGCCCCAAGCAGTTCTGGTGCACGAGATTTCAGGCGATTGGCGGTGGCGACCAATGACCTGGTGCCTATAGACCATGCCACCGGTGGGGTGCAATTTTTTGTGGAAAGATTGGTCTCTTCAAGGACCTGACACACCATGGCCATCAATACACGCCTTTATCAAGAGGTTCAAAACAACAGTGAGTCTTTGGTCTTGGCCCATTTGGGCTTGGTCAAGCGCGTTGCTTTGCATCTGAAGGTGCGTTTGCCGCCGTTTATGGAGTTGGATGAATTGATCCAGGTCGGCATGATTGGTTTGCTGGAAGCATCAAGAGCCTATGACCCCGTCAAAGGCCTTGAGTTTGAAAATTTTGCGCACAGCCGAGTTCGGGGTGCCATTTTGGACGAGGTTCGCCGTTTGTCATTTCTGCCGCGTTCTGCCGTGGCCATAAACAAGTCACACACCGAGGCTACGCACGAGTTGGGTGCCGATTTGGGGCGTACACCGACCCAAGCCGAATTGGCGGATCACATGGGCAAGGATATTGAGCAGTTTCACAAAGAACGTAACCAGGCTCGGCGATTTGAAACTTATTCGATGGAGGTGGTCTCAGACGAGGTCATGAACATCGCGGGTGATGCTTCACGGCAGCCCGAGGCTATTGTTGAGCATGCCCAATTCATGGAGGCATTGACCGGCGCGATAGGGGATTTGCCAGAGCGTGATCAATTGCTAATGAATTTGTACTATGTCGAGGAGCTGAACCTGAAAGAAATCGGCGAAGTTCTGGGTGTGACCGAATCGCGTGTGAGTCAGTTGCTCACCGCGGTGGTCAAGAAATTGCGTGGCACTTTACACATCACTCCGGTGGTGTCACCTAAGAGCCGAGCGGGCAAATCGTAAATAGTGGGAAATGATGTGATGAGAAGTCTCAAGTTTTCTGTTTTAGCTCCGATACCTGATGTAACAGTTACACCAGGAGCGACAGATCATGCGAGTCAATTTCAAAGCAATCGAAGGTTACGGCGAAGGCAATCGGACTTCACAGGCCATGGTGGCCAACAAGGTCGAGTTGATCCAGATGCTGTTCGACGGCTTGATCGAGAGTTTGGTAACTGCCCGTGGTCATATTGAACACGGGTCAATTGAAGACAAAAACAAAAGCCTGACGCGTGCAGGCCGCATTGTGATTGGTTTGCAAGGCGCTTTGGATTTGGAAAAAGGCGGGGATCTGGCCAGCAACTTGTATGAGTTGTACAGCTATGTGACCCGTCGATTGATTCATGTGAATGCCCGTAACGATTTGGTGGCATTGCAGGAAGTCCAAACCTTGATGGGTGAAATCCGTCAGGCTTGGCGAGATGTGCCGAACTTGTTGCCAGCCGCTAAAAGCTTGGCAGCAAATTTGGGTGGAAATTCGGTTCACTGAGGTCATGAGATACAAGTCTCAGGGCTCTGGTGACTTGTATATGAAGGTGAGTCAGAACTAGAAGGGCCCGTGGCCTGAATTCTGTCTTGCCGTAAAGAGAGAGTCTGACCATGGTAGCGATCATAGGTGTTGTAGTTTTGATGGTGTGCGTGTTTGGCTTGCCCGTCATGCATGGCGAGATGGGTCCCATTCTCGAAGCCGCGCCCCACGAATTGTTCACGATTTTCGGTGCGGCCATTGGCGGCATGCTGATCGGTAACAGCGGCGATACCGTCAAGGCCACCTTGGCCGGTATCGGGAAGATTTTCAAAGGCCCGTCGTTTCACAAAGCAGATTATTTGGCGACCATTTTCTTGGTTTCTAAATTGATGAAGGTGCTCAAAGCCGAAGGTGCTGTGGCCCTCGAAGCCCACATCGAGAACCCCGAAGCCAGTGCGATCTTCGGAGAATTTCCAAAAGTTCTTAAAGAGCATGCGCTTTTGCATCTGATCACGGACACCGTCCGATTGATGGTCGTGTCCCAGGGTAACCTGGACCCTATGGCCGTTGAAGATGTGATGAACTTGAGCATCAAAACCCACCACCATGGCGCCCTGAAAGCGGCCGACACACTGGGTACATTGGCCGGCGCATTGCCTGCGCTGGGTATTGTGGCTTGCGTGTTGGGTGTGGTTAAAACCATGGGCGCGATTGACCAACCCCCCACCGTCTTGGGTGGCTTGATCGGTAGCGCGTTGGTAGGAACCTTCATGGGGGTATTTTTGGCCTACGGCTTTTTTGAGCCCTTCTCCAAGCGTCTGGCTGAAATCATCAATGATGAAGGCGAAATTTATGGCGTGGTGAAACAAATCATCATCGGCACCTTGAATGGCCACCCCATGCCTTTGATCATTGAAGCCGCTCGTGTGGGCATCAGCCATCACAACCAGCCGAGTTTTGCAGAAGTCTTTGATGGCATGCGAGGTTAATCGCCATGGCTGATGGATCACAAGCCAAGCCAGAGGAACTGGAGCCGAAGGTCGAAGAGGAGCCCCATGCGCCATCGGCTGTGGTTGCCCCAGAAGAGCCGGCGCCACTTGCGCCGATCATCGTCAAGAAGATCATGGACGATGGGCACGGTGGTGCTCACGGTGGTGCTTGGAAAATTGCCCTGGCCGACATGATGACGGCCATGATGGCTTTCTTCTTGTTGATGTGGTTGCTCGGCGCGTCCAATGCCGACCAGCGCAAAAGCATTGCCGATTATTTCAGGCCGACTTCGCACAGCAACGTCACCATGGGCAAGTTGGCTGGCTCCGACGGTATGTTGGGTGGGCGATCGGTGATCGACCCGGATGGTTTTCCTTTTGCCGCCAAACAAACCGCAGCCATGGAACGTGTCACGCCACGCTCGCAAGGCGGCCCGACAGAAAACGACCCTGCGCCTAATGCCCAGGAGCGCAACAATCCTGAAGCCTTGACTGAAGCAGAGAAAAAGCAAATTGCGGAGCAAAAGGACAAAGCCGACTTTGACAAACTCGAAAAAGAGGTGAAAGAAAGTCTGGCTAAAAATCCCAGATTGGAAAACCTCACCGATCAAGTCAAGTTTGTGCGTGAAAAAGAAGGTTTGCGCATCGAGATTATCGATAAAGCTGACTTTGCGATGTTCGGGTTGGGCACCACACAGCTGACCCCTAAAGCCCAAGTGCTCCTCAATGAGGTGGCCAAAAGCATGACCAAAATGGACAACAAATTGGCCATTCGGGGGCACACTGACAGCGTGGCCTTTGCCAACACCGATGGGCGCAATAACTGGTCGCTCTCAGCGGAGCGGGCCGAAGAAACCCGCAAAATCATTGGTAAAAAAGGCGTTCCAGAAAGTCGTTTTGCCAAAATTGAGGGCGTTTCCGACAGCGCGCCTTACAACCCCAATGACCCGAAGGACCCGCGCAACCGGCGCATCAGCATTACCGTGATGTACAAAGACTGATTCGGGTAAACACTGGTTTTCATGCATTGACGCTAGGGAACACCTTGCGCATAATTGTTTTAAGCTTCAACTATTGAAGTGAAAACAATGCAGGCCTGAAGTACGGTGCTGCGCAGGAGAGTTCATGAAGATCGTGTGCATAGGTGGGGGTCCCGCCGGTCTTTACTTCGCTTTGTTGATGAAAAAGCTGGGTGCGCACCACGACATTACCGTGGTTGAACGCAATAAGCCTTACGACACTTTCGGCTGGGGCGTGGTGTTCTCGGACCAAACCATGGACCACATGCGCCATTGGGATGTGGAAACGGCAGAGGAAGTTCAGCAAGCGTTTAACCATTGGGATGACATTGAGTTGCATTTCAAAGGCCGTGTGATCCGTTCAGGCGGACACGGTTTTGTCGGCATTGGCCGCAAGAAGATGCTCAACATCCTGCAAGCGCGGTGTGAGGACTTGGGTGTCAAACTCCTGTTCGAACAAGATGCCACCTCGGATTTGGACTTCCCGGATGCTGATCTGGTCATTGCCAGCGATGGCATCAACTCCAATGTGCGAAACCGATGCCCGGACATATTCAAACCCGACATCGTGACGCGGCCTAACCGGTTCATCTGGTTAGGCACAAACAAACAGTACGATGCCTTCACCTTTTTGTTTGAGAAAACAGCGCACGGCTGGTTTCAAGCCCACATCTACAAGTTTGATGGCCTGACATCCACCTTCATCGTGGAGTGTCCTGAGGAAGTCTGGTTGGCCCATGGACTGGATCAAGCGGATCAAGCCGAATCGATTGCCTTTTGCGAAAAAGTATTTGCCAGTAATTTGAAAGGCGAGCGGTTGATGACGAATGCGCGCCATTTGCGCGGTTCTGCATGGCTGAATTTCCAGCGTGTCAAATGCGAGCAATGGTCGCACTTCAATGGCAAGAGCCATGTGGTTTTGATGGGCGATGCGGTGCACACGGCCCACTTCGCGATTGGCTCGGGCACCAAGCTCGCTTTAGAAGATGCCATCGAGTTGGTCCGACAATTCAAAGAAACGGGTGACAAAGTTGAGCACATTCCGCAAGTGCTTGAACAATACCAAGCCTTGCGTGCGATTGATGTGATTCGATTGCAAAACGCTGCTTGGAATGCCATGGAGTGGTTTGAAGTCTGTGGCAAGCGCTATTGTGATCAACTGGCACCCGAGCAGTTCATGTACTCGATGCTCACGCGCAGTCAGCGCATCAGCCATGAAAATCTCCGATTGCGTGATAAACAATGGCTTGAAGGTTACGAACGCTGGTTTGCAGGGCAAGCCCAAGCGGTGCCGCCCATGTTCACGCCATACAGTTTGCGCAGTATCACTTTGAAAAACAGGGTGGTGGTTTCTCCCATGGCACAGTACAAGTGCATCGATGGCCGGGTGGGTGACTATCACTTGATGCATTTGGGGGCAAGGGCCATGGGCGGCGCTTCTCTGGTGTTTGCCGAAATGACCTGTGTCGGTCCTGAGGCGCGCATTACCCCGGGTTGCCCTGGTTTGTGGAATGAAGAGCAAACAAGGGATTGGGCGCGGATTGTGGCCTGGGTCCATCAAGAAACCGACGCCAAAATTGCGCTGCAAATCGGGCATGCGGGACCCAAAGGTTCGACCTGTGCGCCATGGCAAGGCGCAGGCGCTGATCAGGCATTGCCAGAGGCTAACTGGCCGTTGTTGGCCGCATCAGCACAGCCCTATTTGCAGCAGGGGCAGGTGCCACGCGCCATGACCCGCGAAGACATGGACCGCATCAAAGATGATTTTATTCAAACCACACACCGCGCCAACCAAGCAGGGTTTGATTGGTTGGAATTGCATTGTGCGCATGGCTATTTGCTGTCGACATTCATTTCGCCTTTGACCAACCAAAGGCAGGACGACTATGGCGGCAGCCTTGAAAATCGGCTGCGGTATCCGCTGGAAGTTTTTGATGCAGTTCGTGCGGCATGGCCAGAGCACTTGCCCATGTCGGTACGCATCTCCGCGCACGATTGGGTGGAAGGTGGGATGACGCCGATGGAAGCCACCGAAGTAGCGCGCGCTTTCAAGGCTGCAGGTGCAGACATGATCGATTGTTCATCTGGGCAGGTCAGCGCACAACAAAAACCGATTTACGGTCGCATGTACCAAACGCCTTTTGCCGATCGAATTCGGCAAGAGGTCGGCATTGCCACGCTGGCGGTCGGCGCCATCAGTGAGGCTGACCATGTCAACAGCATCATTGCCGCTGGACGTGCTGATTTGTGTGCGGTGGCAAGGCCACATTTGGCCAACCCGGCCTGGACGATGACGGAGGCGGCCCGCATTGGTTACACGGCTTTACAGTGGCCTGCACCCTATGTGTCAGGTCAACCGCAACTTGAAGCGACATTTGCCCGTGAACGCAGTTTGCAGTCGGCAGGTCGCGGGGACTGATGATGAAAGAAGCCACCCCCACCCGAACCTCCGATTTGGAGTTGCGCGCGCATGAAGACCATCACGCTTCGCTGCGCTTGTGGTTGCGGTTGTTGTCATGCACGACTTTGATTGAAGACACCATCCGTACGAATTTAAGAGAAGAGTTTGGCATTACCTTGCCGCGCTTTGATTTGATGGCGCAATTGGAACGACACCCCGATGGATTGTCGATGGGCGAGTTGTCGCGTCGCATGATGGTCACGGGGGGCAACATCACCACCATCGTGGATCAACTCGAAAATGAAAAACTTGTGATGCGCTTGATGAGCGAAACGGACCGCCGCTCTTATACGGTTCGCTTGACCTTGTCGGGCCGCAATGCATTTGCGCGCATGGCACAGGCGCATGAAAAATGGGTTGTCCAATTTTTTGGCGACTTGTCGGAGCAACAGCAATCCAAGCTGCATGAACTGCTTGGGCATTTGAAAAACAGTATTCATCAATCCACACAATCACTGACAAAGGAGCGCGCATGAGCACACAACGGTACCTCCCTGGACAAGCGCATCAACTTCCAGGGCATCGTCAAACGCTGTCAAGTTACAAAGCGCTTCACTTTTTATTTGAAGTCAACCAAGGCGTTGCCACCATCACCTTGAACCGACCAGAGCGAAAAAACCCCTTGTCATTCGAGTCGTATGCGGAATTGCGTGATCTGTTTCGGGCGTTGGCCTGTGCAGACGATGTGCATGCGGTGGTGGTCACTGGTGCCGGCGGTAATTTTTGTTCTGGCGGGGATGTGCATGAAATCATCGGCCCCTTGACGAAGCTGGACATGCCGGGTTTGCTGGCATTCACTCGCATGACGGGTGATTTGGTGAAAGCCATGCGCGCATGTCCACAGCCCATTGTGGCCGCGATTGACGGCATTTGTGCCGGCGCGGGTGCATTGTTGGCATTGGCTTCTGACCTGCGTTATGGCACGGCACGAAGCAAAACATTCTTTTTATTCAATCGCGTCGGTTTGGCGGGTTGCGACATGGGTGCCTGTGCCTTGTTGCCCAGGGTGATTGGGCAAGGTCGTGCGTCTGAGTTGTTGTATACGGGTCGAGGCTTGGGTGGAGAGGAGGCAGAGCGGTGGGGTTTTTACAACCGCGTGTGCGGTAGTGAATCTCTCTTGAAAGATGCGCAGTCCATGGCGGCACAACTGGCGCAAGGCCCAACTTTTGCCAACAGCATGACCAAAAAAATGTTGCAACAAGAATGGAATATGGGTGTGGATGAAGCGATCGAAGCAGAAGCCCAGGCCCAGGCAATTTGCATGATGACCAACGATTTCCACCGGGCCTACCAAGCCTTTGTCGCCAAGCAAACTCCCGTGTTCGAAGGAGACTGAGATGCTTGCCCCTCTGACACCGCAAACACATTGGCCCGAATTCGATTGGCCTTTTTTTGATGAGTCGCATCGTACTTTGAAAAAAGACCTGAATGCTTGGTCACGTCTGCACATCAAGCATGGAGGCGATGAGTCTCGCGGTGCAATCGATAGCGAATGCAAAGCGCTCGTGACCGCTTTGGGAGGCGGTGGTTGGTTGCGTCATGCGATTGGCGGGACTGACTGGGGTGGCGTGCGCGATGTGATTGATACACGCTCTATTTGTGTCTTACGTGAAGAGTTGGCTTATCACCATGGTTTGGCAGACTTTGCATTCGCCATGCAAGGGCTGGGTTCGGGGGCCATCAGTCTCAAAGGTACGGAAGAGCAAAAGCAAAGGTATTTGCCTCGGGTTGTCTCTGGCAAAGCCATCGCGGCCTTTGCCTTGAGCGAGCCGGATGCTGGATCTGACGTGGCCGCCATGCAGTGCAGTGCCACCGCGGTCGAGGGCGGCTATGTTTTGAATGGTGAGAAAACATGGATCTCTAACGGCGGGATTGCCGATTTTTATGTCGTGTTTGCGCGCACCGGTGAAGCCCCTGGAGCACGCGGTATCAGCGCCTTCATTGTGGACGCTGACAGTCAGGGTTTGGAGATTGCTGAGCGCATTGATGTGGTGGCCCCGCACCCCCTGGCGACCTTGCGGTTCAATCAAGTGCGAATCAACCAAGCCCAGCGCATTGGGGCGGCGGGCGAAGGATTCAAGGTCGCCATGGCCACCTTGGATGTGTTTCGCACGTCAGTGGCTGCCGCCTCGCTGGGATTCGCACGGCGCGCGCTGGACGAATCGGTGGCTTGGGCGCGCAGTCGCAAAATGTTCGGTCAAAGTCTGGCCGACTTTCAAATCACACAAACCAAAATTGCCGACATGGCCACGCTTTTGGATGCAGCCACTTTGCTGACTTACCGCGCCGCGTGGTTGCGCGACCAAGGTCAGCGCATCACCCGCGAGGCGGCCATGGCCAAAATGACGGCCACTGAGAATGCACAAAAAATCATCGACATGGCGGTGCAATTGCACGGCGGGATGGGCGTGAAAAAAGGTTGCATGGTGGAATCACTGTACCGGGAAATCCGTGCATTGCGCATTTACGAAGGCGCCACCGAAGTGCAGCAACTCATCATTGGACGCGATATTTTGCGCAGCGTCTGAACCTGCTTTGAACGCATTCAGGAGTACACCATGACCGCTATACCTGCACTGGCCCCAAGCAGTCACTCCGACACCTTTGCCCGTGATCGTTTACCGCCGTCTGATCAATGGCCTGTTTTTTTATTTGATCGCCCTGAACTCCAATACCCTGACCAGATCAACTGTGCTGTAGAACTGGTGGACCATCATGTGGCGCAAGGTGCGGGCACGCGAATCGCCGTGCATGGGCGCAATGCGCAAGGGGCCTTTCATTGGACGTATGCCCAACTGCAAGCGCAGATCGATGGGATTGCCCATGTGTTGACAAAAGACATGGGCTTGGTGTCTGGGCAACGTCTGCTGTTACGCGGGGGGAACAGCCCGATGATGGCGGCTTGCTTTCTGGCAGGCATCAAAGCAGGTTTGGTGGTGGTGCCAACCATGCCGTTGTTGCGTGCAGCAGAGCTCAAGCAAATCATCGACAAGGCACAAGTGCAGGCTGCATTATGTGATGACGAATTGTCTGCTGAATTACGGCATTGCATGACGCCAGGCCATGCGCACTCTGCACCGATATTGCAGCAAGTGATTAACTTTAAAACACAAGCGCCCGATGGTCTTGAAGCGCGCATGCAGGAACACAAAGAGGCGTTCGCTGCGCATCCTACTTCGCGTGATGATGTCTGTTTGATTGCCTTCACAAGCGGTACGACAGGCCAGCCCAAAGGCACCATGCACTTTCACCGCGATGTGCTGGCCATGTGCGACTTGTTTCCTCGCCATATTTTGCAAATGGATGCCAGCGACGTTGTCTGCGGGACGCCGCCCGTGGCGTTCACTTTCGGTCTGGGTGGGCTGCTTGCTTTCCCCTTGCGGTATGGCGCTTGCACCGTGCTGCTGGAAAAGCATACGGCCGACACCTTGTTGCAAACCATACAAACCTATGGCGTGACGCAGTGCTACACGGCACCCACCATGTACCGTCAAATGGCAGGCTTGGTGGCCGGCTACACGTTAAGAACTTTGAAACATACCGTTTCTGCGGGGGAAGCCTTGCCCGATGCCACCCGTCAGCTTTGGAAGCTTGCCACCGGCCTGGAGATGACCGATGGCATTGGAGGGACCGAAGTGATTCACATCTACATCTCCAGTGCCGGTGCTCAGGTGCGAGCCGGATCGATTGGGCAAGTGGTGCCGGGCTATGTGGCGCAAATTGTGGATGAACACATGCAAGCCGTGCCACCCGGCGTGTTGGGGCGGTTGGCTGTGCGCGGCCCGACAGGTTGCCGTTACCTGGACGATCCTCGCCAAAAACAGTACGTCAAAGACGGTTGGAACTTACCTGGCGATACCTTTGTGATGGATGCCGACGGTTATTTCAGCTATCAAGCCCGAAACGATGACATGATCATTTCGGCGGGGTACAACATTGCAGGCCCCGAAATCGAAAGCGCGTTGATGCAGCATCCAGCGGTGGCCGAGTGTGGCGTCGTCGGTGTACCCGACGAAGAGCGCGGTCAGATCGTCAAGGCCTTTGTGGTACTCAAGACGGGCCACATGGCAAGTGCCGAAATGACGTTGGACTTGCAGGCATTTGTGAAGCAGGCTATTGCGCCTTTCAAATACCCGCGCAGTGTCGTGTATGTAGAGGCCTTGCCGCGCACCGAAACCGGCAAATTGCAACGCTTCAAATTGCGACAGATCAATTGATGTATCGGTTCATGAATGCTATGGCCCCCCTTTAAAACGGAGATATGAAACATGTGGAAAGTTTTGCAACCCGCAGGATGGGTGCCCGCTAAAGGGTATGCCAATGGCATCGCCGCGCGAGGCCGACAGGTGTTCGTGGCAGGTATGATCGGATGGAACGGTCAGGCCCAATTTGAAAGTGATGACTTTGTGGCGCAGTGCAAACAGGCATTACAAAACATCGTCGATACGCTGGCCTGCGCAGATGCCGGGCCTGAGCACATGGTGCGCATGACCTGGTATGTGAAGGACAAACGCGAATACCTGGCCCGAGGACGCGAGTTGGGCAAGGTCTACCAAGAGGTGATTGGCCGGCATTTCCCGGTCATGACTTTGGTGCAAGTGGTCGATTTGGTCGAAGACCGTGCCCAAGTGGAAATTGAAGTGACGGCCGTCGTGCCGGATTGATGGAGAACCTTTGCCACAACTGTTGAAATGGCCTGTGCCTGCCCTGTTGGTCTGGGGCGGTGCTTGGATCCTTTATCTGAGTGTCTCTGGCTATGTGTCCGATGTGTGGGCCATGACTGTAGCCTGCGCGGTGGGTGTGGCGTTCAGTGTGATCGGCAACACGCGGGCCCGCCAATGGGCATTGGCATTGGGCTTTCCCATCTCGCTGTGGCTCTCGGGATCGGCAACCTTACCGGCATGGGCGTGGTTGGTTCCATTGGCCTTGGCCTTGTTGGTTTATCCTGTTCATGCATGGCGTGATGCGCCGATTTTTCCTACCCCTCTCAACGCTTTACATGAACTGCACAGTGTTGCCCCCTTGCCTTCGGAGGCCTCAATCCTCGATGCGGGTTGTGGCCTGGGTGATGGGCTCAGGGCGTTGCGGAGGGTCTATCCGCAGGCCCGATTCTCAGGCATTGAGTTCAGCTGGCCACTGCGACTGATGGCGGCTTTGCGATGCCCTTGGGCACGCATTTGGCATGGCGATATCTGGCAAGAAGACTGGTCAGGCTACGACTTGGTGTATTTGTTTCAGCGCCCTGAAACCATGCCGCGCGCGGTGGCCAAGGCCCAAGAAATGAAGCCCGGCGCATGGCTGGTCAGTCTCGAGTTTGAAGCCGCAGAACTGACCCCCACCGCCGTGGTCCGGGCCAGTGCCGATCGGCCTGTCTGGCTCTATCAGGCCCCATTCAAGCCTGCAGCTCATCACCCACAATAGGGCCTTTGCCGCTGAAGCGTTCAAGTGCCAGGTAAATCACCGGCGTGATATACAGCGTCACCGCTTGTGAGAACACCAGTCCACCGACCACCGCCAGACCCAAAGGTTGACGAAGCTCAGCACCCGCACCAATACCCAGCGCAATCGGCAAGGCGCCCATCAAGGCGGCAATGGAGGTCATCATGATCGGACGAAATCTCAACACACAGGCTTCGCGAATGGCTTGTGCAGGCGTCATTCCATCGTGACGCTGTGCTTCCAGTGCGAAGTCGATCATCATGATGGCGTTCTTTTTCACAATACCAATGAGCAGCAAAATACCGATGGTCGCGATCAGCGTCAGGTCTTGGCCGAAAATCATCAAGGTTCCCAATGCGCCAATGGCGGCGGAGGGCAGGCCAGCAAAGATGGTGATCGGGTGGATGTAACTTTCGTACAGCACACCCAGCAACACATAGATCACCAGCAAAGCGGAGACAATCAGAATGGTTTGGCTGCCTTGTGAGTTTTTGAACACCGCAGCATCGCCACCATAGGTCCGGAT
>CANBWK010000030.1 GCA_947373105.1 Comamonadaceae bacterium
AGCGTGAGTCCGGTAATTCAATTTTGACTTCCAAAACCTCAAGATTGTCCTGACGCTCTAAGTTCACCTTGATGTCATTGGGGTTGATTTTGATGTACTTGCTGATCACAGCGATCAACTCGCGTTGGAGATCGGGTAAATAATCTGGTTCTGCAGCATTGCGTCCACTGCGTTCGTGCGCAAGGATGATTTGCAGACGCTCTTTGGCCACGCTGGCCGTTTTTTTCTTTTCCCCAAGAAAGAATGAAAGGAAGGACATGGTTTATTTGCCTCCAAAAAGACGCTTGAAAAAGCCCGTTTTTTCCACATCGATGAAGCGAAGTGGCTTGTCTTCTCCCAAAAATCTGTCAATCACATCTTTGTAAGCTTCTGAGACATCCGCACCATTCATGTGAATGGCAGGAGTGCCTTGGTTGGAAGCTTGCAAGACGTTTTCGCTTTCAGGAATCACGCCAATCAATGGCACGCGCAAGATATCTTGTATGTCTTGCAGGGACAGCATCTGGCCGTCTTCTACCCGATTGGGGTTGTAACGCGTAATCAGTAAATGCTCCTTGATCGGATCCAATCCTTCAATAGCCCGCTTCGTTTTGCTGCCCAGCATGCCCAAAATACGGTCTGAATCCCGAACAGATGAAACTTCCGGGTTGGTCACGATCAACGCTTCGTCTGCAAAGTGCATAGCCATCAATGCACCCGTCTCAATGCCCGCAGGAGAGTCGCAAACGATGTAGTCAAAGGCCATGCCTGCCAAATCGTTCAAAACCTTCTGTACGCCATCCTGGCTCAATGCGTCTTTGTCACGTGTCTGTGATGCTGCCAGGACAAATAGGTTTTCGCATTGCTTGTCTTTGATAAGCGCTTGATTCAGGTTAGCTTCACCTTGAATCACATTGATAAAGTCATACACCACTCTGCGCTCACATCCCATGATCAAGTCCAGATTGCGCAGACCCACATCAAAATCAATCACTACGGTTTTAAACCCCCGAAGGGCCAAGCCTGTAGCGAAACTGGCGCTGGTGGTAGTTTTACCCACACCTCCCTTACCGGAAGTCACAACAACTATTTTTGCCATGGGTGATAAGTCTTTCTGAGAAATTAAAAATTCGATTGAAAACTGTTTGAAATTCAGGCTTTAAGTGCTTGTATCACTAACTTTTCACCTTCTGGGCTGGGCTTCAAGCGAACTTGCGCTGCTTTCCCCCAAATGTCCGCAGGTAATGCATTTTCGCTGGTCCTGTAGACGCCTGCAATGGAGAGTAATTCAGGCTCCATGCATTGTGCAAATATCATGGCTTCACTGTTGCCTTTGGCACCTGCAATGGCTTTTCCACGAAGCGCTGCATACACATGAATATTGCCATCAGCAATGACCTCAGCCCCAGGATTGACCATGGCCAGTACGACCAAATCACGACCTTTTGCATACACCTGTTGACCCGATCGCAACGGTTTATCAATCACCAATGCACCTAAAGAAGGTAGCGTTATTTCTTGCGCTTTCGCTGGAATGGGTGCAGCGGCAACAGGTGTTTGTAGGGGTGGTATAGCAACAGGTGTTTTTAAAATACGTGCATACGTAGCGTCTATCAAGCCGGCATTTTTTCCTGCTTGCATTTGTTCCGTTGTGCCTGAACGTAAGGCTATGGGGTGCATTTGATGGGAACGCAGCAGAAGCAAAAGTTGATCAAAGTCAATGACATGATTTTTTTCATCTTCTGACAAACCACTCAAATCAATCACAACAGGTTCTTGGTCAAAAAAATCTGGCGTGTCTGCCAGTTGTTTTTTCAAGTCGAGTGCCAGAACATCGATCTTGGAAGTTTTCAACAACAAAGCGACCAGTGCCAAGTCAGCACTCTTGATTTCATAACTGATCGATGCGCTTGAAGTAGAAGCTGACAACATGTATCCAATAGGCTTTGAAGGTGTCAAATTTTACCAGTGACTGTTGTCCCATCTTTATCTCTTATTGTTTTATATAAAGATAGTAGTAGTAGATAAGCAATGCTCTTTCCTGTGGACAAGGGCAATACTTTGTTATTTTTCAAGTACTTACCTGATTTTGATACGTGTGCAAGAGCGTGCATTTCTATGTACCCGCAAAATGAACAACTTTTCACTTTTAAAGAAAGTTGTGGATAACTTGTTTTTTTAAGTCTATTTATCCACAACTTTATACAAAATTTAAACGTCAATTTTGAATTATTTTTCGATAACCCATTGAATGATGCCTTTGGCTACAAAACCGACCATACCGAAAGCCAAGCCTATAAAAATAACAAAGGTTCCAAATTTTCCGGCTTTAGATTCCCAAGCCAAATGGCCAACGATGAACAACATGTAGGCCATGAAAGCACCTACGCCAATGGTCAAACCGAACGTTGAAATTTCAGTTTCTGTCCATCCCCACATCAATGGATCCCCTTTGATGTCAATCGTTCAGATAAATGCACGTTGAATGCACTTCAAAATTAATGGTGTTGCATCATTTGCTGATGACCGCCTGGTTGATTGTGTGCCATTCTTTTCATGTATTTGGCGGTATGTTGGTCAAACATTTTTTTCTGATCATCCGATAAAACAGCATAAAACGCTTTGGTGGCATCGGCACGTTGATGTAACTCAACATCACGTTTTGCTTTGAAAACCATCATTTTGTCGATGCGTTCAGGTGTGGTCAGTTTGTCCATGTCTTCTAAAGTACGTTTTTCTAGACGTGGCCCCGTTGGTTTCATGCTGTTGGCAAAAGTGGTCCAGTTGCCTTCTTGCTCAGGTTGGAGTTTCAATGTGGTTTTGAGTGCTTCCAAGTGTTGAGCATGACGTTGAACCATCATGTCACGCATTTTTTGCATCATTGCCGGGTTGTGCATATGGCCCATGCCTGCGGCAGGTCCTTGAGGTTCAGCGACAGGTGAACCTTGCGCAAAAGCACTCAAGCCAATAAAAAGACTGGTTGAAATTAGAATGTGACTGATTTTCATGGTGTTCCTTTTCATGTACAAAAACTTGAATTGAAATTCAAGGTGATGACAAGTATGAACAACAGATGTTTCTACAATTTATCTGCTGTGTATGCCTTTGTAAAGTTCAGAGATTGAACAAACCGCTTTGATAATCTTCGACGGCTTGCATCAGTTCTTGACGTGTATTCATCACAAAGGGTCCGTGTTGGGCGATGGGTTCATACAAGGGTTGTCCGGCAATCAATAAGACGTGCGTGCCCGATTGGCCTCGCAGCTGAACGCAGTCACCCCTATTTTGTAAAATACCCATGCGATGGCGTGCCAGAGGTTGCCCCTCCCGATCTCGGCCTATGACCTCGGTCTCGCCCCGATAGGTGTAAAGAAAAGCGTTGTGCTTCGGATTAAGCGGCTGTTCAAAAAAACCGTCCTGATTGAAATGAATGTCCAGATAGAGCGGTTGTGTCGGATAAAGCGCCGCTGAGCGGCTCATTGCACCGGTTGTCCCTTGGCTTTCGCCAGAAATCACACGCACCAGAACCCCTTGTGAAGTAGTGAATTCGGGGATTTCATAGCTTTGAATATCGCGGTACCAAGGGACACACATTTTTTGATTCGCCGGTAGGTTCAGCCACAACTGAAAACCTTCCATCACACCAGCTTCTTGCTCGGGCATTTCGCTGTGAATCACACCTTTTCCGGCAGTCATCCATTGGACGCCGCCGTTTTGAAGCAAGCCTTCATGGCCGGCACTGTCTTTATGACGCATTCGCCCTGCAATCATGTAGGTGACGGTTTCAAAACCTCTGTGGGGGTGATCGGGGAAGCCGCCACCATAGTCGTTTGGGTCGTCGCTTGCAAAATTGTCCAACATCAAGAAAGGATCGAGTCTTTGTTGGAGGTCTTGAGTCAGTACGCGAGTGAGTTTGACGCCGGCGCCGTCTTGTGTCGCTCGGCCAATGACGACGCGTTCAATCTCGCGGTTGTTTTGTGAATTAAAAGGAGCGTGGTTCATGCTTGGACGCGATATCCTTCATCGACAATGGCTTTCATCAATTTTTCTCTTGGCTGTTCAGAGTCGACCTGAACTTTGTTTTGACTTCTGTCAATTGTGATTTGGGCATGCGGGTCTAAAGTCATCAAAGCCTTTGTAACCGCTTTTTCGCAATGACCGCAGGTCATTCCTTCGACGTTGAAGAGCTGGTTCATGAATGTATCCTGTCTGAATATGAACTCTAAGCATAAACTTTTCGTTAAAGCAACGCATGACACAAATCAAATCCGAAAAATATTCCATTGATATTTCTATCGGTGGAATGACCTGTGCGTCTTGTGTGGGTCGGGTTGAAAAAGCCTTGAACAAAGTGAGCGGTGTTTTGAATGCTTCCGTCAACCTGGCGACAGAATCTGCCCGCATCGACGTCACCGATGAACCGACCATCGAGGCACGACTCAGGCGTGCGGTTCGGGATGCGGGCTATGAGCCGCGGACTGCGGCGCAAGCTGATGAAGCCTTGAATGTCTCACCGTGGACGGGGTTCCAGGTTGTGGCCTGGGGAATAGCCTTGTCGTTGCCCCTTGTTTTGCCGATGCTGGGGGATCTTTTCGGCCGCCATTGGATGCTGCCTGCCTGGGTGCAGTTTTCGCTTGCGACCCCAGTCCAGTTTGTGTTGGGGGCTCGTTTTTACAAGGCGGGTTGGCATGCCTTGAAGGCCTTGAGCGGCAATATGGATTTATTGGTGGCCTTGGGCACCTCGGCGGGGTGGTTGTTGTCGGTTTGGCTGTGGTGGACCGCTGCGTCAGACAGCATGCCGCACTTGTATTTTGAGGGTTCTGCGGTCGTGATTACCTTGGTTTTGCTTGGCAAGTGGCTTGAAGCACGAGCCAAACAACAAACCACATCGGCCATTCGCGCTTTGCATGCACTGCGACCGGAAACGGCGCATTGGATGGGCCCAGAGGGCCTGGTAGATGTGCCATTGGTCGAAGTTTTAGCCGGGGATGTTTTGACTGTTTTGCCTGGTGAGCGCTTTCCCGTTGACGGCGTATTGCTTGAGGGGCAGACCCAAGTAGACGAGTCGATGCTGACAGGGGAGTCTCAACCGGTTCTCAAAATCTCAGGCAGCCCCTTGACAGGCGCATCGATCAATGGAGAGGGCCGGGTGACGATGTGTGTCAAGGCGGTTGGCAAAGAGACCGTTTTGGCCCACATTATTCGCTTGGTGGAAGATGCGCAGGCGGCGAAAGCCCCGATTCAGCGCTTGGTTGATCAAGTCTCGGCGGTGTTTGTGCCCGTGGTCATTGCTGTGGCTCTTTTGACCGGTGTCGTTTGGGTCTGGCAGGGCGTTGCTTTTGAAACGGCCGTGATTCATGCGGTGGCTGTGCTGGTGATTGCTTGCCCCTGCGCTTTAGGTCTGGCCACGCCTGCGGCCATCATGGCCGGAACGGGTGTGGCGGCCAACAATGGCATTTTGATCAAAGATGCACAAGCATTGGAGCTGGCCCATAAAGTAGACACCGTTGCCTTTGACAAAACCGGCACATTGACCCTTGGGCAGCCTCGTGTGATTGAGTTGTGGACAGAACGCCCGGAGGAAGAGGCGCAATGGTTGGGTGTGGCCGCAGGCATTCAAAGCGCCAGCGAGCATCCTTTGGCACGTGCTGTTTTGACCTTGGCTCAAACGCGGCATATTGTGTTTGCTCAGGTGCAGCACGCACAAAGTATCTCCGGACGTGGTGTACAGGCTCAGATAGGCGGCCGTCATTACCTGATGGGCAGTTTGGCCTGGATGCAAGCCGAAGGCTTGCCCTTGCTGCCTTGGCAGGCACAAACAGATCGCTTGTATGAACAGGGTGCGACGTTGTCGGCCTTGGTGGAGCGCACAGATCTCGGCTTGACCTTGCATGCCTTGTTTGCCTTTGGCGATGAGCCCAAGCCTGGCGCTGCCGAAGCGTTGGCGGCTTTGCGCCTAAAGGGTTTGCGTTTGGTGATGATTTCGGGTGACAACAAGGCTGCGGCAGAGGCCATGGCTCGCCGCTTGGGTTTGCGACCAGAAGAGGGGGAGGTGCGCTCCGAGGTGCTTCCCGGTGACAAATCGAACCTGATCAACCAACTCAAAGAGGGGGGCCACTTTGTGGCCATGGTCGGCGATGGTGTGAATGACGCCCCCGCTCTGGCCTCGGCGCATGTGGGAATGGCCATGGGTAACGGTACCGATGTGGCCATGCATGCTGCGGGTATCACGCTGATGCGTGGAGACGTGTCCTTGGTGGGCGATGCCTTGGACATTTCCGCAAGGACGGTGGCCAAAATCAGGCAAAACTTATTTTGGGCGTTTTTCTACAACGTGGCAGGCATTCCATTGGCCGCTTTGGGATTTTTGAATCCCGTGTTGGCGGGTGGTGCCATGGCGATGAGTTCCGTCAGCGTGATGTCCAATGCTTTGTTGCTCAAACGCTGGAAACCGCGTCGACACTGAAACGTCCTTTTGCGCCTATTTCTTGATCTGCGTCATTTCGTCTGAACAAGCCCAAGGGCACACTGTTTCTATTGATGAAGGAGCGCCCAGTGAAACACACCAGTTTACAAATCATTCGCGATGAGCACGCGTCATTGGCCGCTATGCTGCAGTCCATGCGCATGTTGGTTCGGCGTGGATCGGCAGGTCAAGCACAAAACTTTTTTGAAGTCTTGCGTGCGATGTTGTTTTACATCGATGAGTTTCCCGAGCGACTGCACCATCCGAAAGAATCGAACCTGTTATTTCCCCGGGTGGTTCGCAAAGAGCCTGCGGTTATGGGTGCGGTGGATCGGCTTGAACGCGATCACATGCAAAGTGAAAAAGCAGTTCGTGATTTGCAACATTTACTGTTGGCTTGGGAGCTGCTTGGGGAGTCTCGGCGGGCCGTGTTTGAAAGTGCTTTCTCCGAATATGTCGATGCCTATTTAGAGCACATGCGCCTGGAGGAGTCAGAAATTTTGCCCGTTGCCGAGAAAATGCTTTCGGAAGAAGATTGGCGTGAGCTGGATGCGGAGTTTGAGAAAAATGCAGACCCCTTGACGGGGAAACATCCGCCGGGCCCTGAGTTTGAAAAACTTTTCAGCCGCATTGTGATGAAGGCGCCCGCCCCCATTGGTTTGGGCGCTTGAGATACCCGCTGTTCTTGCTGGCCAGCCCGTCAGGTTGCGTAATCGCTGTGCTCGCGTTCAAGTTTGCGTAACAGGGCAGGCCAGACGAACTGTCCTCCCAGCCCATCAGTTTGAACTTTCATGGCATGTGCCACGCCATTCAAAACTTGGGGGTCTATGTTCGTGAGCCCATTCGCTGTCACGTTGCCTGCCAATGCATCAACTTGGATGCGACACGTATTTTCGAACGTGTACATGGACAAAAAGGCGTCTGCAATGGTCTTGCCTACGGTGAGCAGGCCATGGTTGCGCAGCATCAAATAGTTGGCATGACCCAGGTCGGCTTGTAAGCGTATTTTTTCGTCGTCACGAATGGCGACGCCTTCATAGACGTGGTACGCCAAAGAGGCCAAAACAAAGGTGCTTTGCTGACTGATGGGGAGCACGCCGTGTTGCTGGGCACTCACGGCCACGCCTGCGCGGGTATGGGTGTGCAGCACACAACCGGCATCTTCCCGCGCCTCATGGACCGCACTGTGGATGACAAAACCCGCCGGGTTGACTGGAAAAGGGTTGTCGTCCAGTTTGTTGCACTGCATGTCAACTTTGACCAAGCTGGAGGCCGTGATTTCGTCGAACATCAAACCATAAGGATTAATCAAGAACTGATGCGCCTCACCGGCCACACTGTGCGGTAGTTTGGCGCTGATGTGGGTGAATACCAAGTCGCCCCATCCGTACAGGGCAACCAATCGATAGCATGCGGCCAAGTCGCATCGCAGTTGCCATTCATCGGCATGTACGCGGTCTTTGACGCTGGGAATAATCAAACTCATGGAGCAGCCCCTTTGGTTGGTGTCACATGTGAGAGACATGTGTTGATTGCTAAGCTTAATCTGGGGCGGTCAGCTTTTCCAGTCGCGCAAGGTACACCCGCGCATATTGACCACCATCATCTTGTGCCCCGCACATGTCTTGAGATGCTTGCAGTTGGGCGCACACCATCGGCCTTGCCTCATGCCCAAAGATCATGCAACGCAAGTCATCAGACAACTGGATGCAACGCACCCCCGCTGGTTTGCCTGAGGGCATCCCAGGGATGGGGGAGCTTATGGATGGCGCGGTACAACATGCACCGCAACCGCTTCGGCAAGAAAATGTCATACGCCAATGCTAACCCGTGGACGGGACCCGCCCGGCAGCTTGGTTTTCAGGGATACAAACCGCGCAATTCTCTCGCATGCAAGATGCGCTTACAGGCAATAATGAAGGTCGCAGTGCGTAAACTGACCTTGTGTTCTTGTGCCATCTGCCAGACCGCGTCAAAGGCTTCAGTCATGAGGCGCACTAATCGTGCATTGATATCGTCTTCACTCCAGAAAAAACTGGAGAAGTCTTGCACCCATTCAAAGTAGCTGACGGTCACGCCACCTGCGTTGGCAATGACGTCGGGCACAACCAGAATGTTGCGTTCGCGCAGTATGTCGTCGGCCTCTGGCGTGGTGGGGCCGTTCGCGCCTTCAATCACCAGCCGTGCTTGGATGCGGTGGGCGTTTGCCGACGTAATTTGTTGCTCCAGAGCGGCCGGTATCATCACATCGCAAGGGGTGTCCCAAAAAGCGTCAGCTGTAACGGATTCAGCATCGGCATAGCCCTTGATGCTGCCATGCAATTGCACGTGTTCCCATAAAGCAGAGGCGTCGATGCCTGCATCCTTGTACAGACTGGCGGCATGATCTTGAACGGCGACAAGTCGGCCGCCTGCTTTGACGAACAGTTGCGCGGCTACACCGCCCACGTTTCCAAAACCTTGCACGGCAATTCGCACGCCCTCAATGGGCAGCGCCATTCGCTTGGCTGCCTCGCAGCCCACCGTGAAAACGCCGCGCCCTGTGGCTTCGCGCCGACCTAAGGAGCCCCCCAATGCGATTGGTTTCCCTGTGATCACCCCCGTTGAGGTTGCGCCTTCGTTCATGGAGTAGGTGTCCATCATCCAGGCCATGATTTGTTCGTTGGTGTTCACATCGGGTGCCGGGATGTCTTTGGTGGGGCCAATGATCACGCCGATTTCGCTTGTATAGCGCCGAGTCAGTCTCTCCAGTTCACCGCGCGACAAAGTTTGGGGGTCGACGCGGATGCCCCCTTTTGCGCCGCCATAGGGGAGGTTGACGGCGGCGTTTTTGACGGACATCCATGCCGATAAAGCCATCACCTCTGACAGGGTAACTTCTGAGTGGAAGCGCACGCCCCCTTTGCCAGGTCCGCGACTGGTATTGTGCTGAACACGGTAGCCTTCAAAGTGAGCCATCGTCCCGTTGTCTAACTCAATGGGCACATCCACAATCAGCGCCCGTTTCGGACGTTTGAGCGTTTCTACCCAGCGTGAAAGTGAGCCTAAATAGGGTGTGACACGGTCTACTTGTTGTAAATAGTCGCCCCACGGCCCGAGCTGGGCAGGGTTCAAATAGGATGGAATCGTGTGCGATGTGTTGGCGGTCATTTTGCTCCCTTTCTTGAAACTGACAAAAGCTGTCCTTGAGGAGCTTAGTATTTTGTTGAGTGGGTGTCCAAGGCGAATTGCGCTTGAACTTATGCGTCGATTGCATAGGCGCGCAGGTGGAGACAAGTCTTCGGTGCTGCCTGTAAAATAAGCAGCTTCAGGTGTTTCCCACACACGGCGGTGTGGGTTCTGAGTTATTTCTGAAACCTGTTGGCGTTATGTTGCGTCCCCCCTTTGGCAGATATTTCATGCTTTACCCTCAAGAATTCGACGTGATCGTGGTCGGTGGTGGCCACGCGGGTACCGAAGCGGCTTTGGCCTCTGCTCGCATGGGCTGCAAGACCTTGCTCTTGTCGCACAACATCGAAACCCTGGGTCAGATGAGTTGCAACCCCTCGATCGGAGGGATTGGCAAAGGTCACCTGGTCAAGGAGGTCGATGCCTTGGGTGGCGCGATGGCTTTGGCCACCGATGAAGCGGGCATCCAGTTCAGGATTTTGAACAGCTCCAAGGGTCCTGCGGTCCGTGCCACTCGCGCCCAAGCCGACCGCATTTTGTACAAAGCCGCCATTCGCCGCATGCTCGAAAACCAACCCAACTTGTGGCTATTCCAGCAGGCGGTTGATGATCTGATGGTGGAGGGCGATCGGGTGGTGGGCGCCGTGACCCAGGTGGGTATTCAATTCCGTTCGCGAACCGTGGTGTTAACAGCCGGTACGTTTCTGGATGGGAAGATTCACGTCGGTCTGCAAAACTATGCGGCTGGGCGCGCAGGCGACCCTCCGGCGGTCAGTTTGTCTGCCCGTTTGAAAGAATTAAAGTTGCCGCAAGGGCGTTTGAAAACCGGGACACCGCCACGCTTGGACGGCCGCAGCATTGACTTCAGCCAATGCGCCGAACAACCCGGCGATGGTGTGCCTGGCGGTATGAACCCTGAGGGGGGCGTGCCCGTTTTCAGTTTCATGGGCAAGGCCAGCATGCACCCTGCGCACATGCCTTGCTGGATTACCCATACCAATGAGCGCACACACGAGATCATCCGCTCGGGCTTTGACCGCAGCCCTATGTTCACGGGCAAGATCGAGGGCGTGGGCCCACGTTATTGCCCGAGCGTGGAAGACAAGATCAACCGCTTCGCTGATAAGGACAGCCACCAGATTTTTCTGGAACCCGAGGGCTTGAGCACCCAGGAGTACTACCCGAATGGTATTTCCACCAGCTTGCCGTTTGATATTCAATATGACCTGGTGCGTTCTATGAAGGGCTTGGAAAACGCCCATATCCTGAGACCTGGCTATGCCATTGAATATGACTTTTTTGACCCTCGCTCCTTGAAGAGCAGCTTTGAAACACGCCAGATCCAGGGCTTGTTTTTTGCAGGTCAAATTAACGGGACCACGGGGTATGAAGAGGCTGCGGCGCAAGGTTTGTTTGCCGGCGTGAACGCGGCTTTGCAGTGCCGTGGCGACGCCCCTTGGTTGCCTGCACGCGACCAAGCCTACCTCGGTGTCTTGGTTGATGACTTGATTTCCAAGGGCGTCACTGAGCCCTACCGCATGTTCACCAGTCGCGCCGAATACCGGCTGCAACTGCGCGAAGACAATGCCGATGCCCGTTTGACAGAGGTGGGGCGTCAGATGGGCTTGGTTGATGATGCGCGTTGGGACGCCTTCAGCCGCAAGCTCGATGCTGTTTCACGTGAAACAGAGCGACTCAAGTCTACCTGGGTCAACCCCCGCAACCTGCCTGATGCTGAAGCCGAGAGGGTTCTTGGCAAAGCCATTGACCATGAATACAACCTGTTTGATTTGTTGAGACGGCCGGGCGTTAGCCTGGCGGGTTTGATGTCCTTGAATGACGGCGCCTACGCCAGCCCCGGTGTTTCACGTGAATCATTGGGCGAGGCCTTGGAGGCGGTGGCCGAGCAGGTTGAGATCGCGGCCAAGTACTCGGGCTATATCGGTCGTCAGCGCGAAGAGGTCGAGCGGTCAGCGCATTACGAACACATGAAATTACCAGCTGACTTGGACTACATGCAGGTATCGGCCTTGTCGATTGAGGCGCGTCAAAAACTCAGCAAACACCGACCCGAAACTTTGGGCCTCGCATCACGAATCTCTGGGATGACACCCGCGACCATTTCGCTCTTGTTGATCCATTTGAAAAAAGGTGGCGTGAAGGGCTTCAAATTGGCGTCGGAAGCAGTTCAGGATGCGGCGGCATGAGTGACTTGCATGCGTCCAGCCAAGACGCATTGGTCGACCCTTTGCGGCAGGGTGTGGTGGCGCTGGGGCTCGACCTGGGTGAGTCGGCCCAGCAGCAATTACTCGCTTACATGGCGCTGATCCAGAAGTGGACCCGGGTGTACAACCTCACCGCGGTGCGAGACCCGCAAGAAATGTTGACCCACCACTTGCTCGATAGCCTGTCGGCACTGGCCCCCTTGATGCGACACACTCAAGGCCGGTCGACGCGCTTGCTCGACGTCGGCTCTGGGGGTGGCTTGCCTGGCGTGGTGCTGGCCATTTGCAGGCCCGAGGTGCAGGTCACATGTGTTGACACCGTGGGGAAAAAAGCCGCCTTCATTCAGCAGGTGGCGGCATCCTTGCGCCTTCCGAACTTGCGTGGCCTGCATGCCAGGGTAGAAACCGTCCAAGAGGGGTATGACGTGGTCTGCTCTCGAGCATTTGCCTCCTTGAAGGACTTTACCCAATGGTCACACAAGGCGCTGTTGTCACAGGGCGTTTGGATGGCCATGAAAGGCAAGCAGCCGGATGATGAAATCGCCGACTTGCCACCCCAAGTGAAAGTGTTTCACGTGGAACCACTAAGGGTGCCAGGATTGGATGCGGATCGTTGTATGGTTTGGATGCGTCCTGCTGGCGCATCTGAATGATCAGATAAGGCCATCACTTACACTCGCTACATTCATCAGAAAGAATGTTCATGTTTTTCGGTATTTCGGATTACAGCGCGTTTGTTGCAGCGATTGTTTTGTTCTTGGCCATTCCTGGGCCAGGTAATTTGGCACTCATCACGTCCACGAGCAAAGGGGGGCTGTCCGGTGGCTTGGGTGCAACCTTGGGTGTCATTGCGGGGGATCAGGTTTTGATGTGGTTGGCGGTCGCCGGTGTGGCGACGGTCTTGGCGACATACCCGGCCGCTTTTGCCGCGGTGCAATGGGTAGGTGCGGTGTACCTGGCTTGGTTGGGCTGGAAGATGTTAACGGCCAAGCCCGGCGATGCGCCGGTTCTGAATATCCGCCCGCGGCACTATTTTCAGCAGGCCGTGGCTATCACATTGCTCAACCCCAAAGCGATTGTTTTTTACATGGCTTTTTTCCCGCTGTTTGTTGACCCGGCACATCACCAGGGTTTGGTGAGTTTTGCGGCCATGGCGGCCACCATTGCTGCGTTGACATTCATCTACGGTCTGGGGATGACCTTGTTGACCCATCATTTGGCCGAGCGCATGCGCGCGAATCCGCAAATCGGTCGCTGGCTTGAAAAGCTGGCGGGTATCTTTCTGATTGGCTTTGGCGTTAAGCTGGCCTTATCTAAATAAAACAAACGCTTCGCCATGGCCAAAATCTTCTGTATTGCCAACCAAAAAGGCGGCGTCGGCAAAACCACCACAAGCGTCAACTTAGCCGCTGGTTTGGCCAAGGTCGGGCAGCGGGTGCTCTTGGTGGACCTGGACCCGCAAGGCAATGCCACCATGGGTTCGGGTGTAGACAAGCGGCAGTTGGCGCTCTCGGTGTACGACGTGCTGCTGGAGTCGGCGAGCATCCAAGAAGCGGCGGTTTATGCTGAAAAATCCGGTTACCACGTGTTGGGTGCGAACCGCGAGTTGGCCGGTGCCGAAGTCGAACTGGTGGAACTGGAGCGCCGTGATCAGCGACTCAAAGAAGCTTTGGCCCCCGTTCTGGGTGCTTACGATTTTGTGCTGATCGACTGCCCGCCTTCATTGTCCATGTTGACGCTCAATGGTTTATGTTCGGCCCACGGGGTGATCGTGCCGATGCAGTGCGAATACTTTGCCCTTGAAGGCCTGACCGACCTGGTCAACACCATCAAACAAGTCCATGCCAATTTAAACCGTGACTTGAAAATCATCGGCTTGCTGCGCGTCATGTTCGATCCTCGGGTGACCCTGCAACAACAGGTTAGCGAGCAGCTCAAGTCGCATTTTGGCGACAAGGTGTTCAATGCCGTTATTCCACGCAACGTGCGTTTAGCCGAAGCGCCTAGCTATGGTTTGCCCGGCGTGGTGTTTGACCCTTCCGCCAAGGGCAGTTTGGCTTTTGTCGAGTTCGCCCGCGAATTGGTCGAACGAATTCCCACAATGTGAAATGAGCGTGCCTCTTGTTTTGATCTTGCCAGCTTGGCCGGACAGCGTCCCCGATCCTTGGCCCCGCGAGTGGGCTTCAATGCATGGCAGGCGCAGTGTCGATCAGCACGAGTGGCGGCGCCCCTTGCGGGGCGACTGGTTGATCCGCCTCGAAGAGGCCGTGTTGGATGCCACGCAGGTCGTGGTAGTGGCCCACAATTTGGGCTGTATTCTCTTGGCCGCTTGGGCGGCGCATTCACGGCTCACAGATCGCGTTCGGGCTGCTTTATTGGTGGCACCGTTGGATGTAGAGGCCCCCGCAGTACGTGAACGATTGCCCAGTTGGTCTCCGATCGAGCGACAGCGTCTGCCTTTCAAGTCATGGATGACAGGGCCTGAAATTCAGAGTGACAAAGCCGAACCCTCGGACCCCAAACCTGTCGGTACATTTGACCCGGTATGGGCCCAAGCCTTGGCCGAAACCTGTGGCGCACAATGGATAACGCCTCAAGCAAGACCAAAACATTTCGCCGAACCATCCAGTGACTGGCCTCAAGGGCAGGCACTGCTTCATGAACTATTGAAAGACTAGACCATGGTCACCAAGAAACCCAAGGGCCTCGGCCGCGGTCTCGAAGCTTTGCTCGGCCCCAAAGTCGTGGAGCCACCGACACACGCGGGGGGCACCGCCAACGATGGCATTTCGACCACCTTGTCGCTCGATGTGTTGGTGGCGGGTGTCTACCAGCCGCGGACACAAATGGACGAAGGCGCTTTGTACGAGCTGGCCGAGTCCATCAAAGCGCAGGGCATCATGCAACCCATTCTGGTCCGGCAGCTGACCGATGGCCCGAACGCTGGCAAATACGAAATTATTGCGGGAGAGAGGCGTTTTCGGGCTTCCAAACTGGCCGGTCTGGACCGCGTGCCGGTGCTGGTGCGTGATGTGCCCAATGAAGCGGCTGCAGCCATGGCCTTGATTGAGAATATGCAGCGCGAAGACTTGAACCCGCTTGAAGAAGCGCAAGGATTGCAACGCCTCATCAAAGAGTTTGGACTCACGCATGAAACGGCGGCACAAGCCGTGGGCCGCTCTCGCAGCGCCGCCAGCAACTTGTTGCGCTTACTGAATTTGGCCGACCCCGTTCAGACCATGTTGATGGCCGGTGACCTGGACATGGGCCATGCGCGTGCTTTGTTGTCTTTGGATCGGGCCACACAGATCACCGCCGCCAATCAGATCACGGCCAAAAAAATGTCGGTTCGTGAAGCGGAAAGCCTGGTCAAAAAACTCAGTGCAGAATTCAACTTGGTACAACAAAAACCCAAGAAAGAAAAATCACGTGATGTTCGTCGCGTCGAAGAAGAGCTTTCCGATTTGCTCACCGCAGATGTTGAAGTGCGCGTTAAAAAACGAGTCAAACGCCACGGGAAGATCGAGGAAATGGGTGAATTAGCAATTCAATTTGGATCGCTCGAAGAGCTCAATGGACTGATTGAAAAACTGCGTGCTTAAGTCCATGACGCGCGTAAAGCGCCGACAAACTCAAATAATGACAAGGAGATCTATTCATGGTTCAAAAATGGAAAGCCCACGCGAACGCCGGTCTGCAACGGTTCAGTCGCTCATGTTGGTTGGCTTTATTGACCTTGTGCATGGTGGGCAGTGGGGGCGCTCAAACGGTCAAGCCTTTGAAACTCATCGTGCCTTTTCCTGCGGGCGGTACGGCCGATGTCCTGCCGCGCTTATTGGCGGAAAAAATGCGAGCGCAATTCCCAGGCGGGGTGGTGGTGGAAAACAAGGTGGGTGCTGGAGGGAACATCGGCGCTGAATTTGTTTACAGAGCAGAGCCTGACGGGAGTACTGTGCTGGCTTCGCCACCGGGTCCCGTGGCAATCAATCATCACCTGTACAAAAAACTCAGCTTTGACCCCACCCGTTGGCAAGCGATCACAGTGATGGCGACGGTACCCAATGTGTTGGCTGTGAGTCCCAAAGTGCCGGCCAAAAACCTGGCTGAGCTGATCGCCTATTTGAAAGCCAATCCAGGCAAAGTCAGTTATGCGTCACAGGGCAATGGCTCGACGTCGCATTTGACTGCGAGCATGTTCATGCAGTTGACTGGAACAGAAATGATCCATGTGCCCTACAAAGGCACGGCGCCAGCTTTGGTTGATTTGATGGCGGGCACCGTGGATATCTTTTTCGATAACCTCAGCTCGTCCATGCAATTTCACCAGGCCGGTAAGTTGCGTATTTTTGCGGTGGCAGATGACCAACGTTCAAAAGCTTTGCCCCAAGTTCTCACCTTTGCAGAGCAAAAACTGCCCAGCATGAATGCGGTCACATTCTTCTCGTTGATGGCGCCACCCGGGACTTCCGCTGCAATGATTTCGACGATTTACAAGTCAGCATCAGAGGCGTTAGCCAACCCTGAAATACGGCAAAAATTTGCAGAGCAAGGTGCAGAGCCAAGAGGCTGGAGTCCAGAACAAACCAGTAAATTCGTCCGTGAAGAGTCCGAAAAATGGAACACGGTCATTAAAAACAGCAATGTTTCTTTAGATTGATCCGTTGATGTCAACGCAAAAAATTCATTGGAAAAGCAGCGCCCTGACACGCATTCCGTTTTCGCTTTATGGTGATGAGGACATTGCCAAACAAGAACAGCGCCAAATTTTTCACGGTGAAACGTGGAGTTTTTTGTGTCTTGATGCGGAGTTGACAGATGCGGGCAGTTACCGAACTACGCATGTGGGAGAAACCCCAGTCGTGGTGGTACGCGATAACGACCAGCATATTTATGCTTTCGAAAATCGCTGTGCCCACAGAGGCGCCTTGATTGCCTTGGAAAAGTCAGGAAAGGACGCCAACTTCCAATGTGTTTATCACGCATGGAGTTACAGCCGGCAAGGTGATTTGACGGGCGTTGCTTTTGGCAAAGGTGTCAAAGGTCAGGGCGGGATGCCGCCGACTTTTTGCAAAGAAGATCATGGACCCCGCAAGTTGCGCGTGGCGGTGTATTGTGGTTTGGTGTTTGGCACCTTCGCTCAAAATGTGCCAGACATCGAAACGTACTTAGGCCCTGAAATTTGTGCGCGCATTCAACGTGTTTTGCACAAACCCGTTGAGGTGATTGGTCGCTTCACACAGGCCTTGCCGAACAACTGGAAGCTGTATGTAGAAAACGTGAAAGACAGCTACCACGCGAGTCTGTTGCACATGTTTTTCACGACGTTTGAGCTCAATCGATTATCGCAAAAAGGGGGGGTGATTGTGGACCCTTCCGGCGGGCACCATGTCAGCTACTCCATGATTGAACACACGGTGAAAGACAGCTCCTACAAGGACCAAGCGCTGCGTGCTGACAATGACCGTTATCGCTTGAAAGACACCAGTTTATTGGCTGGGTTTACAGAGTATGACGATGGGATCACGCTGCAAATTTTGTCGGTATTTCCAGGTTTTGTGTTGCAGCAAATACAAAACTGTCTGGCCGTTCGCCAGGTGCTGCCTCAAGGTGTGTCGCGTACCGAATTGAACTGGACCTACATCGGGTATACCGATGACACACCAGCACAGCGCACAACAAGGCTCAAGCAATCCAACTTGATTGGCCCTGCGGGGTTTATTTCGATGGAAGACGGCGCAGTGGGTGGCTTTGTGCAAAGGGGCATTCAAGGTGCACAAGACCATGAAGCCGTGGTGGAAATGGGGGGCGATCACACGGGCTCCAGCGAAGGGCGTGCTACAGAGACCTCGGTCCGAGGTTTCTGGAAGGCCTACCGACAGCACATGAAGATGTGAACCTCAGAAAGCCCACATGATTGATTTAATGACACTGTGTTCATTCAATGCGGCCTATGCATTCGCCATCGACAGCGATAACCTGGAGCAATGGCCGCAGTTTTTCACAGCGCATGCGATTTACCGCATCACGAACATTGAAAACGAGCAAGACCACTTGCCCGCAGGCATTGTTTATGCAGATTCACGTGACATGCTGGAAGACCGTGTAGCCGCTTTGCGTTTGGCCAATATTTACGAGCGTCAAAGGTACCGCCATCTATTGGGAATTCCTTGTATTCTGGGACAGGAAGGCGAGGCGACTTTGGCGCATACGCCGTTCATGGTCGCGCGCATCATGTCCACAGGGCAGACGGATGTGTTTGCAACCGGATATTTCAAAGACCGGTTCATTCGGGCAGAAAACACCGCGCAAGCTTCTGTAGCGAATGGGGTCTTGTTGGCAGAACGGGTGGTGGTGTGCGACAGCACCGTCACTGATACCTTGTTGGCCATTCCCTTATGAGTCAGCCAACGCAGGGCATTGCATTGTCTCTGGGCGACCCGAATGGGATCGGTCCTGAGATTGCATTGAAGGCCATCGCGACCTTGCCTGCGCTGGTCCGTAGCCGTGTGACGGTGTTTGGCCCTGGGCTCGTGTGGCAGCGCACGGCCCAGGCATTAGGCTTAAGCGAGTTGGCCACGCAGATTCATTTTGTAGAAGCGGGCTCGGTGAGCGATGCACAGTTTCAGCCGGGGGTGGTGTCCTCCGTGGCAGGTGCATCTGCCGTGGCCAGCGCTACGGCTGCGATACAGGCCTGCCAGGCGGGACATGTCAGCGCAGTGATTGCTTGCCCGCACCATGAAACCGCCATACAACAAGCGGGCATCGCCTTCAGCGGGTATCCGTCTTTGGTGGCCAAGGTTTGCGGCATGGAAGAAGACCAAGTGTTCTTGATGTTGGTGGGCGGTGGGCTGCGGATCGTGCATGTCACGCTGCACGAGAGCGTGCAGACAGCATTGAACCGCTTGACCCCTGCGTTGATTCAACGCGCGACATTGGCGGGTATCCGTGCATGCGAACGTTTGGGCGTTGCCACGCCGCGCGTGGCCATGATGGGTATCAACCCCCACGCCTCCGAGGGCGGGTTGTTTGGCATGGAAGACCAAGCCAACACGGTGCCTGCCGTGAAGGCGCTTCAGGATCTGGGCTTTGGGGTGGAGGGCCCGCAAGGCGGCGATGTGTATTTGGCCGCACGAAGCCATGATTTGTACGTCGCTATTTTTCATGACCAGGGCCATATTCCTGTCAAGTTGCTGGCGCCACATGCCGCCAGCGCACTCAGCATTGGGGCGCAAGTCCTGTTGTCCAGCGTAGGCCATGGTTGCGCCATGGACATTGCCGGCAAAGGTATCGCTGACCCACAGGGGCTCGTGCGAACCTTGGCTTTGATCTCACCTGTTTTTCGGAGTCTCCCATGAAAAATATTTGGATCTCATTTCTCGGGCTTGTCATCGCAGGGGCGTCACCGCTTGCCACCCTGGCGCAAGATGTGGCCAACTTTCCGTCAAAGCCCATCCGCATCATCGTTAACTTTCCACCCGGGGGGACTGTCGATGTAATTGCACGCAGTGTGGCGCAAAAACTCACGGAAAAATGGGGACAACCCGTGGTGATTGACAACCGACCAGGCGCTGGCGGCAATATAGGTGCGCAGGCCGTGGCCATGTCTGAACCCGATGGTTATACCTTGCTTGCGACCCCGCCGGGTCCCATGACCATCAATCAATACCTCTATAAAGACATGCGGTTTGACCCTGCCAAATTGAGCCCGGTCATCATGATGGCGAGTGTGCCCAACGCCATCGCTGCACGCCTGGATTTTCCGGCCAACACCGCCAAAGAGTTGGTTGCTTACATCAAGGCCAATCCCGGCAAAGTCAGCTTCGGCTCGCAGGGCAATGGTTCTACCTCCCATTTAACAGGGCAAATGTTTGCCACGATGGCAGGTGGTGACATGCTGCACATTCCCTTCAAGGGGGAAGGACCCGCGTTGACTGAAATTTTGGGTGGTCGCGTGGATTTATTTTTGGGCAATATTTCTGCTGTGCTGAAGCTGTACCAAAACAAGCAGATCAAATTGTTGGGCGTAGCCTCTCCACGCAGAACCCCGATGGCGCCGGACGCGCCTTCATCGCAAGAGTTGGGCATGCCCGACTTTGTGGCTTCGGCCTGGTTTGCGGTGGCAGCACCCCCCGGCACCCCTGTGGCCGTGGTCAATAAGTTGAATGCCGCGATGGCCGAAATCCTGAAGCTGCCCGATATTCAGCAAAAAATGGCATCACTGGGCGGCGAGGTCGTGGGCGGCAGTCCTGCAGACATGAATACGCTGTTAGTTGCCGAGCGTGCCCGTTGGAAAAAAGTCATTGAGACCGCCAACGTCAAACTCGATTGAACCCGCGCAGGCGCGCCGGGCGCGCAATCACCAATTGAACAATCACCAACTGAAAATTTTGCCAGGGTTCATGATGTTGTGTGGATCGAGCGCACGTTTGATGGTGCGCATCATGTCAACAGCACCTTCGCCGGTTTCGGTGCGCAGGAAATCCATTTTGTGCAAGCCAATGCCGTGCTCTCCGGTGCAGGTACCCCCCAGCCGCAATGCGCGGTTGACCAGTTGCTGATTCAAGGCTTCAGCGGTTTCACACTCTTGCGGATTGTTCGGATCAATCAAATAGCCGAAGTGGAAATTGCCGTCACCCACATGCCCGACCAAAAAGTACGGAATCCCGCTGGCATCGGTTTCGGCAATCGAGTCGAGCAAGCAGTCAGCCAGTTTGCTGATCGGCACGCAGGTGTCGGTGCTGATGGCGCGGCAGCCAGGGCGGCTTTGCAATGCGGCAAAGTAGGCGTTGTGGCGCGCGGTCCATAAACGGGTGCGCTCTTCGGGGGTGGTGGCCCATTCAAAGGCATTGCCGCCAAACTCGGTGGCAATCTCTTGCACGGTTTCGGCTTGTTCCTTGACGCCGGAGGGGGAGCCATGGAACTCCATTAATAACAAAGGCTCTTCCCGAAGACTCAGTTTGGCGTACGCATTGACCATGCGCACGGCGTTGTGGTCGATCAATTCCACCCGGGCAATCGGCACGCCCAATTGAATGGTTTGGATGACCGTGTGCACCGCCGCCTCGATGCTGGGGAATGAGCAAATCGCGGCTGAAATTGCTTCTGGCAGCGGGTACAGCTTGACGGTGATTTCGGTCATCACGCCCAGCGTGCCTTCACTGCCGATCATCAAGCGGGTCAGGTCGTAGCCCGCGCTGGACTTTTTGGCCCGCGTGCCGGTTCGGATCACCTCACCGCTGGCCGTCACCACTTCGAGTGCCAGGACGTTCTCGCGCATGGTGCCATAACGCACAGCGTTGGTGCCACTGGCACGGGTCGCGCTCATACCGCCGAGGGTGGCGTCTGCGCCGGGATCGATCGGGAAGAACAAGCCGGTAGATTTGATTTCTTCGTTCAGTTGCTTGCGCGTCACACCGGGCTGCACGGTGACTAAAAGGTCTTCGGCATTGATGGACAGCACTTTGTTCATCCGCATCAAGTCAATGCTGATGCCGCCTTGTACGGCCAGCAAGTGACCTTCAAGTGACGAGCCCACACCAAATGGAATCACCGGCACTTTGTATTGCGCGCACAGGCGGACTGCGTCCGAGACGTCTTGTGTGGACTCGGCAAACACCACCGCCGCAGGGGGCGGCACGGTGGTGAACGCCGACTCGTCACGCCCATGCTGTTCGCGAACCACAAGCGCTGTTGAGCAATTGATGCCAAAACGTGCCTTCAACGCCTCGAGCAGGGCCTCGGGGACGGCACGTTGGGCAATTTCAGGTGCCAGATGGGCGGCATGTGTGGGTGCGTTCATGGGAGTGTCTCCGTGGGATGTTTCCGTGAGTCTAAGGGGGCCTTTGGGGATAAAGTTTACGCTGTGTGCGACCTCAAGCACAATCGGGGTTAACGCAACTGAATGAACCGAAGTGACTTATGGGCCAACGTTTGACACAAATCTCTACCCGTACGGGCGACAACGGCACCACCGGGCTGGGCAATAACCAGCGCGTGTCCAAAAACAGCCTGCGCGTTCATGCCATGGGTGAAGTGGACGAACTCAACTCCCACATCGGTGTGTTGTTGTGTGAAGACATGCCTCAAGATGTCCGCGAAGTGCTTGTAGAAGTGCAACACCAACTCTTCAACCTGGGCGGTGAGTTGTCCATCCCGGGTTTTGAGTTGCTCAAGGCCGAAGCTGTGGCCGAGCTGGATACGGCGCTGACCACCTACAACGCCCAATTGCCCAAGCTGGAAGAGTTCATTTTGCCTGCCGGCACGCGTGGTGCTTCTTTGGCGCATGTGTGTCGCACGGTGGCCCGCCGCGCCGAAAGAGCCACCGTGGCCTTGGGCAATGAGGAGTCCTTGAATGACACGCCCAGACAGTACCTGAACCGCTTGTCTGATTTGATGTTTGTCCTGGCCCGGGTATTGAACCGCCTCCATGGCGGTGACGATGTGTATTGGAAGAGCCAGCGACTTACAGAGATGCGCGCTGGCTGAACAATAAATCAGGCGTGATGTCGTTGAGCTGTCGCACACCGCACAGCTGCATGGTGCGAACCAACTCGGTCTGCACAATTTCAAGGGCCCGCCGTGCGCCCCGTTCACCATCTGATACCGCACCAAACAAGGTGGCGCGGCCGATTAAAACCCCGCCCGCCCCCAGAGCCAAGGCCTTGACGATATCTTGTCCACGCCGCACACCGCCATCCATCCACACAGGAATGCGGTCAGCGGCGGCCTGCACCACGCCGGGCAAGGCGTCCAAGGTGGCCACAGCCCCATCCAGTTGACGGCCCCCGTGGTTGGACACAACCAAAGCATCGCAACCTATGCGGCAGGCGTGATCAGCGTCATCCGGGTGCATCACTCCTTTCAGAATCAGCTTGCGGGGCCAGAGATCGCGAATTTCTTGCAAGGCCGCCCAATCAAAAGCAGGGTCGTAGTTGCGACCCACAGAAGAGGCCATGCTGGCGGCTGATTTGGCTTTTTCGTCCAGACCGATTAAGTTTTCCATGACCGGCATACCCTGGCGCAACATCTGCCAGCACCAGGCAGGTTTTTGCGCAAAGTCGAACACATTCTTGGGTGTGAAACGAAAGGGCACTGAAAAATCATTGCGTTGATCGCGCTCTCGTTTGCCGCCCACAGGCAAGTCCACGGTGATCATCAGCGCTTCGTATTCTGCGACGCGAGCCCGCTCGATCAAACGTGCCAAAAAAGCCTTGTCTTTCAGGATGTAGGCCTGAAACCACAAGCGGCCTTGCGATGCATCAGCAATGCGCTCGATGGAGGCGGTCGCGGTACTGGAGAGCGTGTACGGAATCCCTGCCGCAGCCGCAGCCTTGGCAATGGCGACATCGCCGCCAGCATAGCCATAGCCGACCGCTCCGGTCGGTGCAATGGCCAGGGGCATGGACGAGGGCCGCCCAAAGAGTTCGGTGTGGGTGTCAATGTGCGAGACATCTTTCAACACACGAGGCAAAAACCGCTGTTGCTGAAAGGCCGTTCGATTGGCGGCCAGTGTGATTTCGTCTTCAGCGCCACCATCGAAAAAATCAAAAATCGCACGCGGTAATCGACGTTGCGCCTCTGCGCGCAAATCGTGGATGGCGTAAGCAGGTCGCATCGCACAGGCCTCGGGGCTGATTACATGGGGCCGGGTTTGATCGCCGCGGCTTTGATCACGCCATCCCAGCGCTCATAGTCACGCTTTAAGAAGCTGGTGAATTGTGCCGGGGTATCGCCCACGATCAAAGCCCCCAGCTTTTCAAGTTGCACACGCACATCAGGCTTGGCCAGTGCTTTGCTCATCGCATCATGCAGCTTGGAGACTAACGCGTCAGACATTTTGGCGGGGCCGAGCAAACCGACCCAGGGCGCGGTCTCTTCAAAACCGGGAAAGCCGATTTCGACCATCGTGGGCGCATCCGGAAACTGGGGCAACCGTTTGGCCGTTCCCACGGCCAAAATGTTCAAGCGCTTGGTGGCCATGTGTTCGGCCAATCCAATCACCGGATAAAACATAAAGTCCACTCGACCCGACATGACTTCCAACAAAGCCGGGCCATTGCCTTTATAGGGGACGTGCAGCATTTTTATTTTGGCCATCGTTGCCAACAACTCGCCTGCCAAGTGGCCGGAGCCGCCACTGCCCGAAGACCCGAAGCTCACAGCTTCGGGTCGGGTTTTGGCCTTGGCCAACACCTCGGTCATGGATTTGGACGGGGCATCAAAGGCATTCACGGCCACCAATGGCAGCACTGCTGCATTGGAAATCGGGGTGAAGTCGGTTTTAGGGTTGTAGCCGGCTTGTTCGCCCAGCAACAGGGGATTGACGTTCAAACCCAGCGATGAAAACAACAGGGTATAGCCATCGTTGGGCGCATTTCTGACTTCGCGCGTGGCGATCATGGAGCTGGCGCCGGCTTTGTTTTCGACCACCACGGCTTGGCCCAAGGTCGCGGTCATTTCTTTGGCCAAAACCCGTGCAATCACATCGGTGGGGCCCCCCGCGGCAAAGCCCACCAAAAGACGAATGGGCTTGCTGGGGTACACATCGGCTTGGACGGAACTGCAGGCTAAGGCGGCCAGTGCGGCAGCACTGATGAGGCGAAGTAGGGAAAATTTCATGCGTGTCTCTCTGTTTTTAAAAAGGGTGAGGTTGCTGGCTTTAGGCGATGGAATGCGACAACTTGCCCACGCCAGTGACCTCAAATTCAAGGTGGTCACCGGGTTGGAGGTAAACGGGCGGCGTGCGAAATGCGCCAATCCCTGCAGGCGTTCCCGTGGTGATGATGTCGCCCGGCTCGAGCGTCATGAACTCAGAGACGTAGGCGACCAAGGCTTTCACGGAAAACAACATGTCCTTGGTGTGCCCGTGCTGCATTTGCTCGCCATTGAGCCAACAATAAACTTCTAAATTTTGCGGATCAGGCACTTCGTCGCGGGTCACCAACCAAGGTCCCATGGGGCAAAACCCATCCATGCTTTTTGCAAAAGTGGTTTGCGCGGGGGAAATATCAAATTGAAATTCGCGTGCACTCATGTCATTGAGCACGGTGTAGCCCGCGACATGGCGCAATGCTGTTGACGCGTCAATGTTTCGACCATACGCGCCGACGATTACCGCCAACTCGGCCTCAAAGTCGAGCTTGTGAACGCCTTGTGGCCGTTGAACCACAGCACCTGGGGCGGCCACAGAAGAAGGCATTTTGAAAATGATGCGCGGCTTCTCGAAGGGTGCGACACCGGTTTCCTTGGCATGGTCTGCATAGTTGCGTCCCACGCCAATGATCTTGCCGGGGCGAGGCACGGGGGCATACAGCGCCACATCGCTTAATGCCCATTGCGACTGATCTGCGCATTGCGAGACATGCTTTTGTAGTTGGCTTAATGCGTCAGTGCCCGCGCTCAACCAACGCAAAATACCGCCCAAGGGTGGCAGGCTTCCTGCGTGTTGATGGTGTTGGGTTGCTTCTTCGGACAGCGGCAAATTCATTACCCAGTCAGAAATATCCAGCACACGGTCCTGAAGCACCACACCCGTTCGCACACGCTGATCGTGGCCATGGAAACTGATGATTTTCATGCGGCCTCGGTCGCGAAGTAACGGTTCGCCATGACCTGACACCGTTGGATGTAACGGTGCTCATCAGGCCGGTAGTCAGGGACGGCGTTGTGCAGGGTTCCCAGGTTGTCCCACATCAACACATCGCCTACGTGCCAGCGGTGCTTGTATTGGTATTTGGCTTGCAATTGGTGCTTGAATAAAAACGCCAACGTGTCATGGCTTTCTGCTTCCGACAGTTCATTGATGCGCATTGCATAGCCTGGATTGGCGTACAACACTTTGCGTCCCGTGATCGGGTGCAACAAGATGGCCGGATGCGACACCGGTGGCTTGGCTTGTCTTTGCGCCGGTGTCAACGGCGCACGTGAGCTGCCGGCTTTGGTGCGCATGGCATCCCAAAATTTGGCGAAGTCGTGGGTGATGGTCATGCCCTCTAAGCGCTGCTTGAGCTCGTCAGGCAAATCAGAATAGGCCGCGTGCATGTTGCAAAACTCGGTGTTGCCCAACGGCTCTCCATCGCGATGGGGTATTTCCAAGCCGTACAAAATGTTGGTAAAGGCCACCATCTTGCTGTACGACATGTCGGTGTGCCAATCTTGGCCTGCATCGCTCAGACCAACGGGTTTACCGTCGGCGCCGATTTTGTTGGACAAGATCATCACCTCGGGCAAACCAGGCACTTGGTACACATTGGCCACATTGATTTCCAGCTTTCCAAAGCGCTGGGCAAATTGCTTGAGTTGCAGGGCCGTCAATGTTTGCCGGGGATAACTCAAAACGCCATACCGCCCCAAGGCCTGCTCCAAAGTTTTGAAGTCCATGTCCGAGAGCGGTTGCGATAAATCCAGGTCCTCTACACGGGCCCCCAAAATGTGTCCACTTTCAATGATGTTCATCGTTGTTCTCCTGAGGGCTGCATCACCAAGCGGCATGCAGCAAGTTTTCAATTTCATCAGCGGCGCTCACCGCACGCGGGTTGTAGGCTAAGCCACGCTCATGCATGACGTGATGGGCGACCGCACCGAGTCCCTGGGGATCGACGCCCAGATCGCGCAACCGTGTGGGCACTTGGGTTGCACGTTGCAGGTCGGTTAACCATTGAATGATCTTTTCCTCTGCATTGGACGCATCCGCATTCAAGCCCAAATTATGGGCCATGGTGCTCAAAGCAGGCTGAACTGCCGGGGCATTGAAACGAAGTGCGTGAGGCAATATCACGGCATTGGCGTCGCCGTGTCCGATGCCAAACGTTGCGCCCAAGACATGGCAAATCGCATGGTGCAAACAGCTGCGGGCACTCGCCAAGACCATGCCGGACAGGTGCGCCGCGACCAACAAGGCCCCTCGCGCATTCGCATCGTTGGGGTTTTTTGCTACGGCACGCATGGCGTGATCAAAAGCGCGCAGCCCGGACAAAGCCAAGGTATCGGTGATCGGCGAACGAGCTTGCGAGTAAAGGCCCTCAATGCAATGCGCCAAACCGTTCATGCCGGTGGCCAACATCACAGAAGCGGGCATTTCCAAATTGGCTTGTGGGTCGATCAAAATAACCCGGCTGGCCAATGCCGCATCCCAAAATAACAATTTGCCGCCTTGTGCCGTGCGAATGCCCAGTGAAGGCGTCACTTCTGCACCCGATGCCGTCATGGGGATGGACACAATGGGCAACTTCTCGCGCACAAAATCAGGTGTGACCACGGTGGACGGCGGTATAAACCGGCTCGCATGCTGCGCAAGCGGCGCGCCTTCGGCCAACACCAAAGCCGCAGCTTTGGCTGAATCGCAGACACTGCCGCCGCCCAAGCAAATAAACGCATCGGCTCGATGCGCTCGGGCCAGCAGGACAATGCGGTCGACGGTTTCAACCGAAGAGTGCGCGGGGATGTCAATGACCTGTGTCCAATGGACCTTGGTTAACAAACCACGAACTTTTTCGAACAAGGCCGTTTGGGCCATGCGCGTGCTGCAAAGCAACACCGGTCGCTGCGATTGCAGTTTGCGTAACGCTTCGGGTAAATCCAATACGGCGTCCGTTTTGTAAATCACGTGTGAGCGAAAAGACTGATGGTTGAAGGCGGGTTGTGAGTTCATTCGCAAACAATGCAGGGTAATGGGCGGAGACCGAAGCCAACCTTAATACAAACCCTCCCTGTCGCCAAGGTGTAAACCCCGCGGGTTTTCCGGATGACATCCTAGGGATGCCACTGCTACCCTAGCGACATGAATGCCAGCTCAACCTCTCATGCTCAGGGCGCACCCTCAGTGACGCCTTTTTTGCCGCAAATCCGTCTGTACCAAGACTGGTTGAAAGCGAACCGTGGACTCTCTTTTGATTCCTACAACGCACTGTGGCAATGGTCGATCACCGACATTGACGCTTTTTGGCAAAGCATGTGGGATTATTTTGACTTGCAGTCGCCCACACCGCATACCCAAGTGTTGAATAAGAACGTGATGCCTGGCGGTCAATGGTTCAGTGGGGCCCAGGTGAACTACGCGCACCAGGTGCTGCGGCATGTCAAGCCTGCACACGATGCGGGATTCATGGCCGTGATCTGTCGGAACGAAAAAGGCCAGCACCGCGAAATGTCATGGCCTGAGTTGTCTCAGCAAGTCGCTTCATTGGCCTTGCATTTGAAGGCGCAGGGCGTGGCGCCAGGCGACCGCGTGGCTGCGTATCTGCCCAATATTCCCGAGGCCATGATCGCCTTTTTGGCCACCGTCAGCATTGGTGCAGTCTGGAGCATTTGCGCACCCGATATGGGCACCTTGGCGGTGCTCGATCGGTTTAAACAAATCGAGCCCAAGATCTTGATCGCGGTGGATGGGGTTTCTTATGGCGGCCGCGACCATGACCGCATGACCGTGGTGCAAGAGTTGGTTGACGCTTTGCCTACCGTGCAGCATGTGATCATTCATGACAATCTGGGCACCGCCGATTTGGCCAGTAACGATGTGGCCAGCGCCGTGCGCATGGCGCAAACCACCCAGCAACATGGCGAGGCCGTGGAGGCCTTCGAGCCGCTGTGGCTGCCCTTTGACCATCCGCTGTGGATCGTTTACTCCAGCGGTACCACGGGCTTGCCTAAACCTATTGTGCATGGGCATGGGGGCACAGTCCTTGTGGCCTTGGCGCTGAAAATAGTGCACAACGACATCGGTTGCAGTTACCACCCCAACTCCTGGGGTGAGCGCTACCACTGGTACAGCTCGACCGGATGGGTCATGTGGAACGCCCAGTTGGGCGGCTTGCTCAATGGCACCACTTGCATTTTGTACGACGGCAACCCCGGTGGCAGCAAAGACAATCCGGACTGGGGCACTTTGTGGCGCTTTGCCGCAGAAATGAAGGTGACCTTCTTTGGCGCAGGCGCTGCATTTTTTGCCAATTGCCAAAAGGCCGGCGTCGACCTGACCCAATGCGGTGACCTGTCCAGCATTCGCGCGCTGGGCACCACGGGATCCCCCTTGTCTCCTGAAACCCAGAACTGGGGAACCGCACAGTTCAGAGCCGTGGCACAAACGTATATGCCTGAGCAGCAGGTGCCCGACATTTGGTGGTGCAATATTTCGGGCGGTACTGACTTTTGCGGCGCCTTCATTGGCGGCAACCGCGAACTGCCGCAAGAAGCGGGCGTCATGCAATGCCGTTTGCTCGGTTGCGCTGTCGAAGCCTGGAACGAAGCAGGAGATCCCGTATTGGGCGAAGTGGGTGAACTCGTGTGTACCCAACCCATCCCCTCCATGCCCCTTTATTTCTGGGGCGACAAAGGCAATGCCCGTTACCTGGCCAGTTATTTCGAGATGTACCCCGCCGGCCACGGGCGCAAGCCCGGCGGCGGTGACGCCGGCCCAGAGACGGGTGGCGTGTGGCGGCATGGTGATTGGTTGCGCATCGGCACCAAAGAGGCGGGCGGCGAAGGGTGTGTGATTTTTGGCCGCAGTGACGCGACCATCAACCGCCATGGCTTGCGCATGGGCACCAGCGAGTTGTACAGCGCCGTGGAGGCCTTGCCCGAAGTGATGGACTCCATGGTGGTCGACCTGGAGTACTTAGGTCGCGAAAGTTATATGCCCCTGTTTGTGGTGCTGCGTGAAGGCAGCACTTTGGACGCGGCCATGCAAGCCAAGATCAACAATGCCATCAAGGTCGCCTTGAGTCCGCGCTTCATTCCCAATGAGATGTTCCAGGTGGCTGAAATCCCGCGCACCCTGTCTGGCAAAAAGCAAGAACTGCCGATCAAGAAACTGATGCTCGGCCACCCCGTGGAAAAGGTCGTCAACAAAGACGCGATGGCGAATCCGGGGTGCCTGGATTGGTACCTTGCTTTGGCCAAATCGCATTTGGCCAAGTCCGTATGAAGTGCTCGAGAGGGGCGACAGATGAACGGCTTCGTTTATCGCCTCGGTTCCCGAGGTGCTAACCAAGGCCTTTTGGCATGCCGCTGTGCTTTGTAGATCGAAGTGCGGCCTGAAAAAAAGTAGCTCACAGTGCAGGCCACCGCAGCAAATGCACCTGTCTGCAGGCCAAAGAGTTCCATGGCCATCAGCGTGCATGCCAACGGCGTGTTGGACGCGCCCGCAAACACCGCCACGAAGCCCAGTGCGGCCATCAAGCCCAAAGGCAGATCGACCACAGGTGCCAAGGCGTTGCCCAGGGTGGCACCGATGTAGAACAGCGGTGTGACTTCGCCGCCCTTGAAGCCGCT
>CANBWK010000031.1 GCA_947373105.1 Comamonadaceae bacterium
CCAGCGATGCTTTAGGAAAACCCATATTCGCAACTGCCTGTATTGGGGAAAGACCTGAGGATAATGGATTTTTTCCATTACCTACTTGCTGCCTATGCTGTCAGCATGATCACCAGCAACATTGACATCCGTAGCGCCAATGCGCAGCACATGTACCACCCCATGATCGATCCCAAAGCGGTCGCTCAAAGCCCGCCTTTGATTTTGGACCGTGGCGAAGGCGTCTATGTCTATGACATCGACGGCAAACGCTATCTCGACACGGTCGCGTCCCTGTGGAATGTGAATGTAGGCCACAACCGACCCGAAGTGATAGCGGCCATGAAAACGCAGCTGGACAAACTGGCGTACTACTCGACCTTCCAAAACACCTCCAACCCACCCGCCATCGAGTTATCGGCGCGACTGATGCGGATGTTTGAGCCGGAAAAAATGAGCAAAGTCTTCTTTTCATCCGGTGGGTCAGATGCGATTGAAACCGCCTTGAAAATGGCCCGCCAGTATTGGAAGCTCAATGGCCAAAACAGCCGGACCCAATTCATCTCGCTTAAATGGGGTTACCACGGCGTGCACTTTGGAGGCGCATCTCTTAACGGCAACCCGATGTTTCGCAGCGCCTACGAACCCTTGCTTCCCGGTTGCCACATTGTCGAGAACCCTTATGCCTACCGAAACCGATGGAACGAAGAAGATCCAGAGCGGCTTGCGCAACTGTGCTTGCAAGACCTGAAGGACACCATTGAGCAAGTCGGTGCTGAACACATTGCCGCGTTTGTCGCCGAACCGGTGCAAGGTGCAGGCGGGGTGATCGTGCCGGATGCCAGCTACTGGCCTGGCCTTCGAAAATTGCTCGACGACTATGGCATTTTGCTGATCAGTGATGAGATCGTGACCGGTTTTGGCCGCATTGGTGCCATGTGCGGCGCTCGTGCTTGGGGCGTGGCCCCCGACATCATGGCCATGGCCAAGGGCATCAATTCGGGCTATGTGCCTTTGGGAGCGACTTTGGTCAACGAACGCGTGGCCCAAGCCTGGATGCAGCCCAACGTTCCCGCAGCCATGATGCATGGCTACACCTACTCGGGCCATGCATTGGCGTGTGCAGCCGCCAATGCCAACCTGAACATTGTGGAAGCCGAAGACTTGCCGAGCCACGCCTTGGCGGTCGGCGGGTACATGCTCAATCGCTTGCAAGAGCTCATGCAGTACGCGCATGTCGGCGATGTGCGCGGCAAGGGCTTGATGGCCGCTATCGAACTGGTCGTTAACAAAAACAGCCGCGAAATGCTGCTGCCGCCGTCCGCCTACATCCAGACTTTGGTAGGCACTGCAAGGCATGAGGGGTCGATCATTCGCGTGCAAGGTAACCGTTTGATTTTGTCGCCGCCCTTGGTGTTCTCCCTTGCTGATGTAGACGAAACCATGCGAATTCTGCACACTTCGTTTGCCGCTGCGCAAGCAGTCTGACCTTTTCAACCCACAACACGGAGATTTTGATGAACACATCTACTAACCGCATACGCCTGATTGCTTTGGCGGCACTGGCCACCCTGAGCGCTTTGCCAACCCTGGCACAAGACAAATGGCCCAGCAAACCGATTGAAATCATTTACCCTTACCCGCCAGGCAACGACATGGACGTGGTGACCCGCTTGCTGGCCGAAGGGATGAGCAAGCGCTTGGGCGTGCCGGTGCAGGTGATCAACAAACCCGGCGGCGGCGGGGTTGTGGGCTTTGCCGAAATGACACGCGCCAAACCCGATGGCTACACCATCGGGACCTGGACGCCTGGCCCCGGCATTTCGCAAATCATTGCGGGCAATACACCCTACAAAATGGCCGACTACCAATCGGTGGGCGGCATGCTGATCAACGACTTTGTGCTCGCTTCGCGTGGCGACATTCCGGCCAACAACCTCAAAGAGTTTGCCGCTTGGGCCAAGAAAAGCGGCAAACCTGTTGTCATTGGCAGTTATGCCCCTGCCGCAGTCCCCGCACTGATTGCGGCCAAGATTGCCAAAAAGGATGGCTGGACCTACAAAGTTGTGGCCTTTCCCAACCCCAGTGCCAAAGAGTTGGTGGCGGGGGATGCCGATGTGACCACGGCCGGTGCTGAGGGCGCTATTTCATATGCCAAAGCCGGGCAGGTCAAGATCCTGTCGGCCTGGGGTCCGCAGCGCAACCCCGTGTTCCCCAATGCCGCCACGCCCGCTGAAGAGGGTTATGGTGATTTGTACACTTGGGGCGGTATGGCAGCACCTGCGGGCGTGCCCAAGGACATCATCAACAAACTTTCGAGCGTGATGATGGAGTCACTCAATGACAAAGCCGTGCAGGACCAGTTCAAGAAAGTCGGCATCCCCGCCCTGCCCATGACGGCTGATCAAATGACCAAGCGAGTCGCTGATGACACCAAATGGATTAGCGAATTGATGACCGAACTGGGTTTTGCTAAAAAGTGAAGAAAACCTCAGATGCATCGCCTTGGTCATGGTCATGGGACAAGGGTCTGGTCTTGCTGGTTTCCGTCGCTGCTGCGGCGGTGATGCTTGCCACGCCCCAGCTGATCACACCCTATCCTGCAGAAGCTGCCTGGTTTGAATCAGCGGCCTTTTTCCCGCGTGTGACTTTGGTCCTGGCGTGTATCGCGGGCTTATTTGAGTTGTACCAACGCCGAAGTGCGGTTGAGGTGGCCGAGTCTGATGAACTCGACTCCAGCACTGCCAATATGCGCCAAGCTTTAGGCATGCTGGCCTTGTTTGGCCTCTACATGCTGGCTGTACCTTGGATGGGCTACTTGTCGAGCACATGGGTGTTCTTGGTCGCCAGTGGCGCTTGGCTCGGCCTGAGCCGACGTGCCACGCTCGGCTTGAGTGTCTCACTCTCATTGGGTATGTGGCTGGTTTTTGTGAAAGTGCTGAAGGTTTACTTTGGCCATGGCTGGTTGATCTGAGTATGGAATTTTTTGACAGCCTGAGTCAGGGCTTTGCTTCTTTGAGCACGTGGCAAATCGCCGTCTCTTTGCTGATCGGTGCGGCCTTGGGCATCGTGGTCGGCGTCTTGCCCGGTGTCGGGCCGGGCGTGACGATTGCCGTGCTGCTGCCCTTTACTTATGGCATGGCTCCGCTTGCGGGCATATCACTTTTGCTAGGCGTGTATTGCGGCGCTTTTTATGGCGGGGCGGTCACCTCCATTTTGATTCGCACACCCGGCGAAGCATCCTCGATCATGACCATGTTCGATGGCTACCCCATGGCCAAAAACGGCCAGGCGCAGCGGGCACTTTCACTGGCCTTCATGTCTGCCTTTGTGGGCGGCATTGCCAGCGCCTTGCTGTTGGGGCTGGCGGCCAGGCCCATGGCCGGCTTTGCGGCCCGTTTTGGCGCACCGGAAAGCGTCATGGCCATTGTGCTGGCGGCCGTGTGTGTGGGCAAAGCCTACCGCAAGCAATTTGCTTCGGCCATGATGATGATGGGCTTGGGCTTCTTTTTGGCCACCGTCGGGATTGACCCCAACTCCAACGAACAGCGTTACACCTTCGGCATCGCAGGGGTGCTCAGCGGCATTCCGTTGGTGCCTGTGGCCGTGGGCTTGTTTGGCATGGCGCAGGCCCTGATCATGGTGAGCTCGCCGGTACCCCGCTTTGATGCCTCGCTGATTCAGAACGCGGGCTTGTCTTGGCGTGGATTTCTGGAGCCCTTCAAATACCCTAAGGCCATGGCCAAGGGTTTGTTTCTGGGCTCGGCCATCGGTGTACTACCGGCTGTCGGGGCTGCACTGTCGACATCATTGGCTTATTTCTGGGCCCAACGTGGCGCCAAAGACCCTACCCCATTTGGTCAAGGTAATCCCGAGGGCATTGTGGCGGCCGAATGCGCCAACAACTCCAACTCCGGTGGCGCCATGATCACGGTACTGACCCTGGGCATCCCGGGCGATGCGATCACCGCCATCATCATGGGCGTGTTCGTGGTGCATGGCATTGTGCCCGGCCCTTCGCTGTTCATGGAGCGTCCTGAAATCATCAACGGTGTGTTGGCCTCCTTGCTGGTCATCAACGTGGTCATCTTGGCCTTGCTCGTAATGACCGTCAAACCCTTGGCGCGTCTGGCCTATGTCAACCCACGCATCTTGGGATTGGCCATTTTGGCACTGTGTTTTGTCGGTGCATTTTCCGCAGCCAACAGCATGTATTACGTGATCATCGCGGCCGTCTTTGGTGTGCTGGGCTTGATGTGCGCACGCGCCAACATCCCGACCATTCCCTTGATTTTGGGCATGGTCATGGGCGATACCCTCGAAGCCACTTTGCGCCAGACTCTGGGGCGCAGCGATGGCTCCTTCATGCCTTTCTTTGAACGTCCTATTTCTGCAATTTTGGTCGCGACCACATTCTTGTTGTTGGTCTGGCCCTTCGTGTCGGGATTGTTTGAAAAACATAAACAACCTTCATGAACACCACTGCCTACATCACCGACGAATTGTGCTTCTGGCACGACCCGGGCAACTACGCCCTGATGCTCAAACCCGGCGGCTTTGTGGAGCCCTACAACCGCCACATCGAAAACGCCGACCCCAAGCGGCGCTTGCACAACTTGCTGCAAACCAGTGGGTTAATGTCACAGCTTCAGGTCATGCCCGCGCGAGATGCCCAGGTGCACGAACTGACCCGCCTTCACAGCGCTGAATACGTGAACAAAGTGCAAGCCATTGCCCTGCAAGGTGGTGGCGACACCGGTATTGGCGCACCCATCTCGTCCAACGGTTGGGATGCGGCCAGACGCTCGGCAGGTTGCGCCCTGAGCGCAATCGATGCCGTGATGCTAGGCCAGGCACAGACAGCCTATGCCCTGACCCGCCCGCCCGGTCACCATGCCGAGCCCGAACAAGGCATGGGCTTTTGCGTGTTTGCCAATGCCGCTTTGGCAGCGGCCCATGCGATCGAAATGTATGGATTAAAGCGTGTGGCCATCGTCGACTGGGATGTGCACTTTGGCAATGGCACCCAAAAGTGCTTTGAAAATCGAAACGATGTGCTCACCATTTCGGTACATCAACAAGCGGGCTATTTGTTTGTCAAAGGCGAAGCCGACGAACTGGGCTCCGGCCAAGGAATGGGCTACAACCTCAATGTACCCTTGCCCCCTGGATGTGGCTTTGGCGCTTACCGTGAGGCCTTTGAGCACGTTGTTCTGCCTGCCCTGGAGGCTTACCAGCCAGAACTCATCATCGTCGCTTGTGGCTATGACGCCGGGCGTTTTGACCCCTTGGGCCGTATGCTGCTTGATGGGGTCGCATTTCGCTGGATGACCGATGTCGTTTTGGATGTGGCTCGTCGCCATGCTCAAGGTCGCTTGGTGATGACCCACGAAGGGGGTTACTGCCCCGTCTCGGTGCCCTTTTGGGGCCTTGCCGTGCTAGAGCAACTGTCAGGCCACAAGACCGATGCGCCCTGCCCGTTCACGCCTCAGCACGATCAAATGCCTGCGCAAAAATTGCAAGACTACCAACGCGACTTGACCCGGCAATGGGCCTCGCATTTTGAAGACGTCAGGCAACGCCACTGGCGTTGAATTCAATCGACTGAATCAACTCAACTGCCCGCGACCTTCATGCGGTTGACCAAGATCGAGCCCACGGTTTTGGCGCCGTAGTTGTAGGCATCCGCACCAATCGCTTCGATACCTTTGAACATGGTTTTCAAGTTGCCTGCAATCGTGATTTCATGAACCGGGAAGGCAATCTTGCCGTTCTCCACCCAAAACCCGCTGGCACCCCGTGAGTAGTCGCCTGTGACGTAGTTGACGCCTTGACCCATCAACTCGATCACAAACAAACCCGTACCCAATTTTTGCAGCATTGCATCCAAATCGTCACCTGATTGGGTTTGGCGCGAGGTCATGGTCAGGTTGTGTGATCCGCCCGCATTGCCCGTGGTTTTCATGCCCAGTTTGCGGGCTGAATAACTGCTCAAAAAGTAGCCTTCAACACGTCCAGCCTTGACCACCTGACGCGGCTTAGAGCGCACACCTTCATCATCAAAAGGTGAGCTGCCCTTGCCACGCAACACAAAAGGATCTTCAAAAATTTGGATGTGCTTGGGGAACACCTGTTTGCCCATAGAGTCGAGTAAAAAGCTGCTCTTACGGTACAACGCACCGCCACTGACAGCTTGCACAAAGCCGCCCAGCAAGCCAGCGGCCAAAGGCGACTCGAACAACACCGGGCATTCAGTCGTAGGGATTTTTCGGCTTCCCAAACGGCTCAACGCACGTTGCGCCGCATAACGCCCGACGGCCTCGGGGCTGGACATTTCCTCCGCAACACGCATAGAGGTGTACCAAGCATCACGTTGCATTTCGGCATTTTTGCCTGGAAGCGAAGCAATAGGTGCCACCGACATGCTGTGTCGCGAGCTGGCATAGCCGCCACGAAAACCGTGCGTGTGGGCACTGAAAAAATGACTTTGTTGCGCCGAGACGCCTGCGCCTTCACTGTTGGTGATGCGACGCGAGGTTTTCAGGGCGGCGGCTTCGCAGGCCATGGCCAATTGGGCAGCCTCTTCGCTGTTGACCGACCAAGGGTGGAACAAGTCCAGCTCACGGTGCTCTGTTTCAATATCAGCCTCGTCGGGCAAGCCCGCGGTCGGGTCTTCGGCAGTGAAGCGCGCAATGTCAAACGCCGCTTGCACCGTCTGGTGAATGGCTTTTGTTGAAAAATCTGAAGTACTTGCATTCCCTCGGCGGTTGCCGACATAGACCGTCACACCCAAAGACTTATCTCTGTTGCGTTCGACGTTTTCGAGCTCGCCCTTGCGCACACTGACCGACAGGCCGCAGCCCTCGGAGGCCTCAGCGCCAGCGTTGCTTGCGCCAATTTTTTTGGCATGTTTCAAGGCGGTATCGACCAAGTCTTCAAAGAAGTTTCGGCTGTAGCTGAAACCACTGTGTGCGTGGTCTTTTGCCGTGACGGACAAGTTTGTTTTACCGGAAGTGGGGATCATTTTTTGTTTGCTCATGGTGACGGCTATGATACTTGCCGACACGCTCATTGAAGAATCACCCCCCACATGCCCCGTAAATTCAAAAAAGGTTATTTCGTTCAAGGTCAATTTGTTGCAGAAGGCAGCGAACTTGACCTTGAATTGAAACGCGAGCTCAAAGGTGGCGATGAGCCCAGCCGAACCGATCTCAAACGCGAAAGCGATGAACTGCAAAAGCTGGGCGAGAGCCTACTCACGCTGCGTGCCGACCTGCTGGAAAAAGCAGCATTACCCGATAAATTGAACGATGCGGTGCAAGAAGCCAAACGCATCACCAACTTTGAAGGCAAGCGCCGCCAGATGCAGTTCATCGGCAAACTCATGCGCAAGCTCGATCCAGCCGATGTCCAAGGCATTCGAGATGCCTTGCGTGAGCAAGTCCAAGGATCGGCGCAAGAAACCGTGAATCTGCATCTGGCAGAGCAATGGCGTGACCGACTGATTGCGGACGAAGATGCTTTTCCCATCTGGTTCAACAGCTTTCCTGCGACCGATACGCAGCAACTGCGCGCCTTGATCCGACAGGCCCGCAAAGACGCGCCACCCGCCGACAAAGCCGCTCTCTCACAAGGCTTGGCACCCCGACAGGGTCGCGCTTACCGTGAAATATTCCAATTGGTGCGCGACCATTTGTCGGCACAACCCGAACCCGAGATAGACAACGAAGCACCCTACACCGATTAAGCCCATGTCTGAACCCACTTTTGACGCCGTGCGAATCGGCATTGTCTCCATCAGCGACCGTGCCAGCTCTGGCGTTTATGAAGACAAAGGCCTGCCGGCCTTGCAAGATTGGCTGAGCCGTGCACTGCATAACCCCCTTACTTTCGAGCCCCGCCTGATTCCCGACGAAAAGGAGCGCATCAGCGCGACCTTGATCGAACTGGTCGACGCCGGCTGCAGCTTGGTGTTGACGACGGGCGGTACCGGCCCCGCCTTGCGTGATGTGACGCCAGAAGCCACTTTGGCCGTGGCCGACAAGGAAATGCCCGGCTTTGGCGAGCAAATGCGCCAGATCAGCCTGAAATTTGTGCCCACAGCCATCTTGTCGCGCCAAGTGGCCGTGATCCGGGGCCGCAGCCTGATCATCAACCTGCCTGGCCAACCCAAATCAATTGCCGAGACCTTGGAAGGCCTGAAAGAGGCTAACGGTCAGCAAGTGGTACACGGCATTTTTGCCGCCGTACCCTATTGCGTGGACCTCATCGGCGGTCCTTACATGGAAACACGTGACGAAGTGTGCAAAGCGTTTCGACCCAAAAACGCCATCCGACAACGTTAAAGCGGCTTTATTTGCCCACCAACTGATTGAGTTTGTCGGCCTCAAAGCTCTCGCTGCGGGCCGCATCGCCAGGCAGATGAACGGGCTGCTGGGTGGACAACTGCTCAATCGCTTTCCAAAGCAAGGCAATCTGGTGCTCCTGGCCTGACGCATTGTCGATCAAACCCTTGAGGGCTTGACTGATGGGATCGTCATCTTGGGTGATGCCATAAGCGTTGAACTTCGGCTCTGTGCCTGACACATCGGCACTTTCCCCCGCTTTGGAAGGAATGATCCGCGCCGGAATACCGACCGCTGTGGCACCTGCAGGGACAGGTTTGATGACCACCGCGTTGCTGCCTATTTTGGCCCCATCGCCGACCAAGAATCCACCCAGCACTTTGGCACCCGCGCTGACCACCACGTCTTTTCCCAACGTCGGATGGCGCTTGGCACCTTTGTAGAGGGTGGTCCCCCCCAAGGTCACACCTTGGTAAATGGTGCAGCCATCGCCAATTTCAGCCGTTTCGCCCACCACCACGCCCATGGCATGGTCAAAAAACACCCGCTCCCCCAGCTTGGCGCCAGGGTGTATTTCAATGCCGGTGAACCAGCGTGCGATGTGCGAGATAAAGCGACCCAGCCATTTGAAACCACGGGTCCAGCAAGCATGCGCCAGTCGGTGCAATACAACAGCATGTAAGCCGGGGTAACACGTCAAAACCTCCCAGGTGGTGCGAGCAGCAGGGTCGCGGTCAAGAATGCATTGAATGTCGGAGCGTAGTCGTGAAAACATAGGCCTACAGTCTAGCGTTTACCGCGAGCGGATTCACTCATGGCTTTGGCAACACCACGCAAGATGTGGATTTCCTCCTGGTTCAAATCAGCGCGATTGAAAAGTTGGTTCAAGCGCGGCATCAGTTTTTTCGGCGCCGCAGGGTCCAAAAAACCAATGTCGGTCAAGCCCTGCTCCCAGTGGGCCAACATCCCCGCCACTTGCTGGGCATCGGCTTTTTCGGCCGGCGGCGTGTTCGAGGGAATTGGAAAACCACCCAAAGCACAACGCCACTCGTAGGCCAGCACCTGGATCGCAGCGCCCAAATTGAGTGAGCCAAACAGCGGGTTCGTGGGAATCGACAAGGCCACATGGGAACGGTAAACGTCTTCGTTTTTCATACCATAGCGCTCGGAGCCGAACAAAAACGCCACCGAATGATCGCCTTGCGCCAACTCAGCAAAGTGTTCCCGCGGGCCCCGGGTGGGCGGCCCAAAGTCGCGCGGGGTCATCGCGGTGGCACACAAATGCGTCACGCCATCGAGTGCTTCATCCAGCGTAGCCACAATGCGGGCCTGGTTCAGTACATCGATGGCACCACTGGCCCGTTGAATGGTTTCTTCGCGGCGCAGCACATTCGGCCAGCGCGGTGCCACCAGGACCAATTCATCAAAGCCCATGACTTTCATGGCGCGCGCTGCCGCACCGACGTTACCGGCATGGCTGGTTTCAATCAAAATAAATCGGGTCTTCATGGGCCTGATTGTCCTCCGTCTGAGAAGGCGGCAAACCGACGAGCGCTGGCAATCAGCACGGGAGATTCACCAAAGCGACTGGAAGGCACTGATTTCGTGGGAAAATAGCGGTTTCGTCAGCGTCATCGCACGCCGACTTTCAAGGTTCTTAACAATTTATGTCGTCCCCCAACCTCCACCCCATGCTCAATGTGGCTGTCAAAGCTGCACGCGCCGCCGGCGCCATCATCAACCGCGCCGCTCTGGACGTGGAGGCTGTTCGAATTTCACAAAAACAAGTCAACGACTTTGTCACTGAAGTGGATCTGGCCAGCGAAGCCATCATCCTGGAAAACTTGCTGACGGCCTTCCCCCACCACGGTATCTTGGCCGAAGAATCGGGCACCACGCATGGCGACCCGCATGCGGACCACATCTGGATCATCGATCCATTGGACGGCACCACCAACTTCATTCACGGCTTTCCGGTTTACTGCGTGAGCATCGCCCTGTCGGTGCGCGGCAAGATCGAGCAAGCGGTGATTTACGACCCTTCCCGCAACGACCTGTTCACCGCCACCAAAGGGCGAGGCGCCTTCATGAACGAGCGCCGCATCCGCGTGAGCAAGCGCACCAACCTCACCGAATGCCTGATCTCAACTGGCTTTCCGTTTCGCAAGGGCGACGACTTCAACCAATACCTGCGCATGATGAGTGACGTGATGCAACGCACGGCGGGACTGCGTCGCCCCGGCGCCGCCGCGCTGGACTTGGCCTACGTGGCCGCTGGCTTTACCGATGGTTTCTTTGAAACCGGCTTATCCCCTTGGGACGTCGCTGCAGGATCCTTATTGGTCACTGAGGCGGGTGGCCTGGTCGGAAACTTGACCGGTGAAGCCGATTTTTTAGACCAAAAAGAATGCCTGGCCGGATCACCCCGCATTTACGGTCAACTGGTCAATATTTTGGGCAAGTACAGTAAATTCGCCTCCGCAGGCGAAAAAGCTGCTGCCAGTGCGGCTGTAGCCAAGTTGGGCGATGACATGCCTCCGGCACCGGCCTCAGAAGACGCACCTTTTTAAGCGGGGGGCACTTGCCCTCTTCTGCGCATCATGTCGAGAGACATGCGTTGCAGTTGATCGCTGGTCAGCGCTTGCATGGCCGCAGGGTAGATGACGCTTTCCTCGTCAAGGATATGGTCTTGATAGACCGCGAAAAATGAATCCAAGATGGCGTTCTCTGAGGCTTGAAATAAAGTCCAACGATGCTGATCTGAGTCGATGACCCTCAACAATGCTTTTCGAGCACCTGCCCAGCGTTTCTCCATTTCAATGTGTTCTTGTTGGAGTCGATTGATTACGGCATCCATGTGGCCATTTTGCAAGGCCAATACGGCTGGAAAAACATGCAACTCTTCATCCAAGTGATGTTCAGGTGCAGCCAGATCAAAATAACGCATCACATCGGCCGCAGCCCGTGACGCCGGCTCATCCCACCCCTTTTGAATCAAATGCAATCTGAGTCGCGAAAGTAAATCCAGCATGCTTGTCACGCGCTCATGGCATGCACAGAGCATTTCAAAAGGCGCTTCGAATCCTACCCCTGGTGATCGGTGTCCAGGAAGACCAATACCCGCTGAAGTCACCATACTCACCCCCTCCAAATCTGAACGAACATGTCAACCTCGGGTCGCGGCTTAAAGGGTTTGCGTGAACTGACGGTTCCGACGCTCAAAAAGCAAATGGCTTGCTCTGTGGCGAGAAGGCCTAAGCCTGATCGAAACGATTGGGCCTTGAGCGCCTTGCCGCTCGTCAGGCCCGTGCCGTAGTCCATCGCGTTGGCCAGCAGCATGAAGTTTTGCACCGCACATCCTGCACTCAACACACGCTCATGCATGTCAATCTCTGAATCGCCTTTGGCCGCATCCACGATCAACAGCATCAGCAGCGGCGAACGCAGGGCCTTGTCGCGGGCTTGTTCAAGTTGTTCATCGGTCGCGTAAGCATCTCGCTGTCTCAATGCATCAGCGAACAGCACACCCAGGTCTGCTCTTTTGTGCTGAGGGATGACCAAGAATCGCCAAGGATTGATAAGGTCATGGTCGGGCGCAGTGGATGCAGCCAAAAATAATTTTTCTACTTCTAAGGCATCAGGACCTGGCGCGATGAGCCGTTTCGGCAAGATGGTTTGTCGCGTGGCCATCACCTGACTGACCCATAAAAGCTGATTTTCTTTCTCAGCAAGACTCAGCCGATCAGAAGACTCCGGCGGCGCGGGTGGGATCATTGCACCAAGGACGAGGCGTCCCCATCCAACTCAATCCCCGTGACATGCGCCAAGCCCACCAATCGGCGCATGTATTGCCCCAACGCGGTGGCGCGGGACTGCCATTGCAAACGGGATGCAATTTGGACCTTCAAGGTTTCAAAGTTTGGCAGATGCCCGGTGTTCACATCGAGCACATCGACAAGATGGAAACCAAACCGTGTATGTACCAAGCGGGGGCGCAGACCGGTCCCTTGGCTGGACTCTTGCAAGTAGAACAGTTCTTTGGCGAACTCAGGCGCACAGTCGTTTGGAGTCAGCCAACCAAGTGCGCCGCCTTGCGCGCCCGTCGGGCAATTTGACAACTCGCCAGCCAACTGGGCAAAGCGCTCAGGGGCCACGTCTTTGTGCGACAACTCAAGCAAGGCCACTTCTGCGCGTTGCGCCAACGCTTGCACATTCACACCGGGTGTGACGGCAAACAAAATGTGGCGTACCAAGCGCTCCTGGCCCACGGTGAACTGAGCCTGATTTTCCTCGTAATACCGTTTGGCTTCTTCTTGTGTGGGTTGCGGCGAGACGACTTCGGCCTCAAGCATACGGTCCACGATGTCTTGCTGTTCAGCCAACAAGGTCGGCGCCGTCAAGCCCGTGTGCGGTGGCAAGTGCCCGAGCCTGACCGCCTCTTGACGCAACAATTCGGAATAAGCCCGCTCACGCAAGGTCTCGTGATCCACGCTTTCGCCGAGCGCTTGCAAAGCAATGCCATTGATGCTGGCGATCGCGATCGCGGCAGCATCAATGCTCTGACAAGCGCAAGAGCCACTGCCGCAGCCCTCTGACGTGTTGCTCTGGTTCTCATGGGCGGTAGGGATCGTCATGGTGGAGTCCTGAATGTGTAGGGTGCGAAATTTCAACGACTGCTGAGTGGCACGCGGGGCGTCATGCCCATGCGGCGGCTGCGCACCAACTGGTACGGACGCACCAGATAGGCCAAGGTTCCAAAGCCACTCCAGACGTGCACCAGGCGCGTGAAGGGGAAGATGAAAAAGATGCTCATGCCCAAGAACATGTGCGCCTTGAAGATCCAACTGGCTTCAGACAACAACTCGACCGCACCACCTCGGAAGGTGACGATGCGTTGCGCCCATTCAGCGAGCTTGAGCATCATGCCGCCATCCAGATGCTGTGCAGACAGCGGGATCGTGGCCAAGCCCAAAGCGAACTGAACCCACAGCAACACCAACAACACAATATCGCTCGGCTTGCTGTTCACACGGATGCGCACGTCAAACAATCGGCGGTGCAACAGCACCGTTACCCCGATGAACCCCATCACGCCAAATACACCGCCAGAGACCATGGCCAACAGTTGCTTGTCGCCAGCCGTCACGAAGTGTTCATACATGAAGTGGGGCGTGAGCATGCCCACGCTGTGTCCGCCCAACAAAAACAACACGCCGACATGGAACAAGTTGCTGCCCCAACGCAACTGACCGGTGCGCAGGAGTTGAGAAGAATCACTCTTCCAGGTGTACTGATCGCGGTCGAAACGGATCAGACTTCCGAGCAAAAACACACTCAATGCAATGTACGGGTAGAGGCCAAAAATGAAATGGTCAAAGTAGCTCATACTGAAACTCCCGGCGTGTGGCTGGATGCCTTTTTCACGAAATGAATGGGTTGGACATCACCCGGACGGGCCTGGCCACGCGTGCTACAGCCATCAAAGGCTTCGGGCTCGCTCCAGCTTTCGTCGAGTGACTCTTCTGCGGCGATCGCAACGGCTTGGGCTTTGTGACCTGCCAGCTCGAGCACGGCAGCCACCACCACGGCGTAGGGGCTTTCACGTTTGAGCAAGGCACTGAAGATGGCGTTCAAGATATGCGCCATTTCACCCAAGAATGCTTTGGCCACCTCAGGCGTTTGGGTTGAAGCAAACTCCAACACCACGCACAAATGGTCAGGCAACTCTTCTGGGGCAAGGAACAAGCCTGATTGCTCATACGTTTTGGTGAGATCGATCATGGCCGGACCACGGTCGCGAGAGTCGCCGTGCACATGTTCAAACAAGTGCAGACAAGTCGCACGGCCACGGTCGAAGGTCTCGACGTAGCGCGCCTCGGCATCCAATGTGTCGAGACGCAACAGGTGCGTGACCAAGGCTTGCAGTTCGGTGCGACGCGCCAAGCCAAGCGCGCCCTCTTCTTCGAGCACTGGCAACAGCGGGGGGAGTTGCTGGCGCAACTCAGCGTCCGGATACGACAGCAACTGCGACAACACGCGCAGGGAATAACGAATCGGTTTCATAGGAGCCTCGATTTAGACGACAGGTTGAATCGGAATCGTGCGGCGTTTGTCACCGCCAAACAAACTGGCATCGGACTGCCCATCAGAGCAACCATTGCCAAACGAGAAGCCGCAGCCACCACGCACATCAAAGGCGTTTTCTGCATATTCACGGTGCGAGCTTGGGATCACAAAGCGATCTTCGTAATTCGCGATGGCCATGATTTGGTACATCTCTTCGACTTGAGCGACGGTCAAACCGGTTTGCTCCAACACGCCATAGTTCTCGATACCATCCACATGTTTGCCGCGCTGGTAGGCGCGCATGGCCAACATGCGTTCGAGGGCACGGGTGACGGGGGCGATGTCACCAGCGGTCAGCAAATTCGCCAAGTACTGGACGGGGATGCGCATTTGCGACACATCTGGCAACTCGCCGTTCATGCCGACATGGCCGGCATTGGCCGCCGCTGTGATGGGTGACAACGGTGGCACGTACCACACCATCGGGAGCGTCCGATATTCGGGGTGCAGTGGCAACGCGACTTTCCAATCAATCGCCATTTTGTAGACCGGGCTGTTGCGCGCACCTTCGAGCCAAGACTCGGGGATGCCGTCTAAGCGGGCTTGCGCAATCACCTTGGGATCATGCGGGTTGAGAAAGATGTCGAGCTGGGCTTGGTACAAGTCTTTTTCGTTCTCCGTGCTCGCGGCTTCAGCGATGCGGTCTGCGTCATACAGCACCACACCGAGGTAGCGGATACGGCCCACGCAAGTCTCTGAACACACCGTGGGTTGACCCGCTTCGATGCGGGGAAAGCAGAAGATGCACTTCTCTGCTTTGCCGCTTTGCCAGTTGTAATAAATCTTCTTGTAAGGGCAGCCGCTCACGCACATGCGCCAACCGCGACACTTGTCTTGGTCGATCAAAACGATGCCGTCGTCTTCACGCTTGTAGATCGATCCTGACGGGCACGAGGCCACACAGGTCGGGTTCAAGCAGTGTTCGCACAGGCGTGGCAAATACATCATGAAAGTGTTTTCAAACTGGCCGACCATCTCTTTTTGGACTTGGTCGAAGTTGGCGAGGTTGGCGTCTTTGCTACGCTTGCTGAACTCGCCGCCCAGAATCTCTTCCCAGTTAGGACCCCATTCGATCTTCTGCATGCGTTGACCTGTGATCAAGCTGCGTGGACGTGCCGTGGGGGTGGCCCTGGACTCGGGTGCACTTTGCAGGTGCTCGTAGTCATAGGTGAACGGTTCGTAGTAGTCGTCGATCTGAGGCATGTTTGGATTCGCAAAAATGCGCATCAACAGCTTCCACTTGCCACCCTGCTTGGGTTCGATCGAACCATCGGCCTTGCGGGTCCAGCCACCATGCCATTTGTCTTGGTTTTCCCACTCTTTGGGGTAGCCAATGCCGGGCTTGGTCTCGACGTTGTTGAACCATGCGTATTCCACACCGGGACGGCTGGTCCACACGTTTTTACACGTGACCGAACAGGTGTGGCAACCGATGCATTTGTCCAGGTTCAAGACCATGGCAATTTGTGCGCGTATTTTCATGGGTATCTCCTTCAAGCCTGAACCGTTGCAGGCGCTTCGTCATCTAACCAATCGACCTTGTGCATCTTGCGAACCACGACAAATTCGTCGCGGTTGGTGCCAATGGTTCCGTAGTAGTTGAAGCCGTAGCTGAACTGGGCGTAGCCACCAATCATGTGGGTGGGCTTGGTCACGATGCGCGTCACTGAGTTGTGAATACCGCCTCGGATACCGGTGATTTCCGAGCCCGGGGTGTTGATCGTTTTCTCTTGAGCGTGGTACATCATCACCATGCCTCGATTGACACGTTGACTCACCACAGCACGGGCGGCAATCGCACCGTTGCTGTTGAACAATTCCACCCAGTCGTTGTCGACGATGCCTGCGCTCTTCGCATCATCTTCACTCAGCCAAATCACAGGACCACCGCGGTTCAGCGTCAGCATGTGCAGGTTGTCGCTGTAGGTGCTGTGGATGCCCCACTTCTGGTGCGGTGTGATGAAGTTGAGTGAGATTTCCTTGTTGCCATTGGGCAGGCGATTGAGCATCTCGTCCACCGTTTTCAAATCCACCGGTGGACGGTAGGTGGTCATGCCTTCACCAAAGGCCAACATCCATGGATGGTCCAGATAGAACTGTTGACGACCCGTCAGCGTGCGCCATGGGATGTATTCGTGCACGTTGGTATAACCCGCGTTGTAGGACACTTTTTCGCTCTCAAGCCCTGACCAAGTCGGCGAGCTGATGATCTTACGTGGCTGCGCTTGGATGTCACGGAAACGAATTTTTTCGTCCTCGCGGTGCAAGGCCAAATGCGTGTGGTCACGCCCTGTGATCTTGCCCAACGCCTCCCAAGCCTTCACGGCGACATGGCCATTGGTCTCAGGCGCGAGTTGCAAAACCACCTCACAGGCATCGATGTCGGTTTCGATCTTTGGCATACCTTGTGTCACGCCAGCGGCGCGAACCTTGCCATTGAGTTCACCCAGCTGATGCACTTCGTCGTCCGTGTTCCAACCAATGCCCTTGCCACCGTTGCCGTGCTTCTCCAGCAGTGGCCCCAATGCGGTGAAGCGCTTGTAGGTGTTGGGGTAGTCGCGTTCGACAACATTGATCTGTGGCGCCGTCACGCCTGGGATCAGATCGCAATCGCCCTTGCTCCACTCTTGCACATCAAACGCTTGCGCCAATTCGGCAGGCGTGTCGTGCATGAGGGGGGTAAGCAGCAGCTCTTTTTCGACACCCAAATGACCGACGCACACGTCGCTGAATGATTTGGCAAACCCTTTGTAGATCTCCCAATCGCTCTTGCTCTGCCACGCTGGATCCACCGCTGTCGACAACGGGTGGATGAAGGGGTGCATGTCGCTGGTGTTGAGGTCGTTCTTTTCGTACCACGTGGCGGTGGGCAACACGATGTCTGAATACAAACAGGTGGTGCTCATGCGAAAGTCCAACGTGACCAGCAAGTCGAGTTTGCCTTCAGGCGCTTTGTCGTGCCAAGTCACTTCGGTGGGTTTGGCCTCTTCAGCGCCCAAATCTTTGCCCTGAACACCGTGTGAGGTACCGAGCAGATGCTTGAGGAAATACTCATGGCCTTTGCCAGACGAACCCAAAATATTGGAGCGCCACACAAACATGTTGCGCGGCCAGTTCAAGGGGTGGTCTGGGTCTTCGCAGCTCATCTTGAGACTGCCGTCTTTGAGCGATTTGACGGCGTACTCTTTGGGATCCATGCCTTGGGCTTGGGCATCCTTGACCACCTGCATCGGGTTGGTTTGCAGTTGGGGTGCACTGGGCAACCAGCCCATGCGTTCAGCACGCACGTTGTAGTCGATCATGCTGCCGCCGAACTTGGTCTTGTCTGCCAAGGGCGACAAAATCTCCTCCACCCCAAGTCGTTCATAACGCCACTGGTCGGTGTGCGCGTAGAAGAAGCTGGTGCTGTTCATCTGGCGGGGTGGACGCACCCAATCCAAGGCGAACGCCAAAGCGGTCCAGCCGGTTTGTGGACGTAATTTTTCCTGCCCCACGTAGTGCGCCCAACCGCCACCACTTTGACCTATACAGCCGCACATCATCAGCATGTTGATGATGCCGCGGTAGTTCATGTCACTGTGGTACCAATGGTTCATGGCCGCACCGATGATGACCATGGACTTGCCGCTTGTCTTGTCCGCGTTGTCGGCAAACTGGCGTGCGACAGCGATCACTTGATCGCGTTTGACGCCTGTGATTTTTTCCTGCCATGCAGGTGTGTAAGGGGTGTCGTCGTCGTAGCTGGCAGCTGCATCTTCGCCAGGCAGACCACGGCTCACGCCGTAGTTGGCCGCCGTTAAGTCGAATACCGTGGCGACCAAGGCATAGCGCTCTTCACCGGCCTTGCCCAGCTTGGTGCGACGCACGGGCACCTTGCGTACCAGCACATCGTCTACCGCGCTGGCTTGTTTGTTGGCGCTGAAGTTGGGGGTATCAATGCCGCCGAAATACGGGAAAGCGACTTCACCTACTTCGTAGTCAGTGCCTTCAGCCTCCATCAAGCTCAGTTTGAGCTTGACTTCATTGCCGCCTCTAGCCTCTTTGTTTTCCAAATTCCATTTACCGGCATCACGGCGGCCTTCTGCGCCCCAGCGGAAACCGATGGAACCGTTCGGCAAAACCACCCGATCATCCTGATCGAATGCAACGGTCTTCCACTCAGGGTTGTTGTCTTGACCGAGTTTGCCGTTGAAATCACTGGCCCGCAAATAGCGGCCTGGCACCGTGACCTTGCGACCATCTGGCAGCGTGCGCTCTTCGAGTTGCACCAGGTTGGGCATGTCGGTGTAGCGACGCACGTAGTCGTCAAAATAAGCACTGCGCTTGTCAAAGTAGAACTCTTTGAGAATCACGTGGCCCATCGCCATGGCGATGGCCGCGTCGGTGCCTTGCTTGGGATGCATCCACAGATCGGCCAATTTGCTGATCTCGGCATAGTCGGGGGTAATCGCGACCGTCTTGGCACCTTTGTAGCGCACCTCGGTGAAGAAGTGCGCATCGGGCGTGCGCGTTTGCGGCACGTTGGAGCCCCACGCAATGATGAAGGTGGAGTTGTACCAATCTGCCGATTCAGGCACGTCGGTTTGCTCGCCCCAAACTTGGGGGCTGGAGGGAGGCAAATCGCAATACCAATCATAAAAGCTCATGCAAACGCCACCGATCAACGACAGGTAACGGCTACCTGCGGCATAGCTGATCATGGACATCGCTGGGATCGGTGAAAAACCGATGATGCGGTCCGCGCCATATTGTTTGATGGTGTAGACGTTGGCGCTCGCGATGATCTGGTTGATCTCTTCCCACGTGCTGCGCACAAAGCCGCCCAAGCCACGCTGCTCTTGCCATTCAAGGCGAGCGCTGGGGTTTTCAACAATGCTGGTCCACGCATCAACCGGGCTCTTAGCCACGGCCAAAGCGGCACGCCAATGCTTGAGCAAGCGGGCACGGATCATGGGGTACTTGACGCGGTTAGCGCTGTACAAATACCAAGAATACGATGCGCCTCGGGCGCAACCGCGAGGCTCGTGGTTGGGTAGGTCTGGGCGTGTGCGTGGGTAATCGGTCTGTTGGGTTTCCCAAGTGACGATGCCGCCCTTGACATAAATCTTCCACGAACACGAACCGGTGCAGTTCACACCGTGGGTGCTACGCACGATTTTGTCGTGCGCCCAACGGTCACGGTAGGCGTCCTCCCATGTACGGTCTTCGCCAGTGGTCACGCCGTGGCCACCCGAAAAAGCTTCCTTGGGGTTTGAAAAATAATTCAATCGATCTAGAAAATGACTCATAGGTTTCTCCAATTCATCGGGGTCATGAGCGACCCCTTTTCAAACAGCTTCAAGGGTTACGAATTTCGGCACCTGCACGCAGGTAGAACCACCAATTCAGGACCAGGCACAGCGCATAAAAAATAGCGAAGCCGTACATCGCGACTTCAGGCGTGCCCGCTTTGATCTGCTGACCAATCACCACCGGCGCGATGAAGGCGCCATAGGCAGCGATGGCCGATGTCCAGCCCAGCACAGGGCCGGCTTGTTGGCGGTCAAAAATCACAGCGATGGTGCGAAACGTCGAGCCGTTACCAATGCCACTGGCCGTGAACAGCAACACGAACAACAACATAAAGGTCAGAAAGTACTGCTCAGGTGATGCGGACTGGTAGGCCAACCACATCACATAGCCCACGCTGGCAGAGGCCACCACCATCACGGCCGAGATGATCTGCGTGACGATGGATCCACCCGTTTTGTCTGACAACCAGCCACCAACAGGTCTGACCAAGGCGCCGACAAAAGGGCCGATCCAGGCATACGTCAGCGCGGAGGGGGCGTTGGGGTTTTTCAGGGTGTGTTGCAGCACGCCGCTGGCATCAGGCACATGGTTGATGCCGAAGATCACGGTGATGGACAGCGGCAATGCCATCGAGAACCCGATGAAGCTGCCAAAGGTCACGATGTAAAGCACCGTCATAGACCACGTGTGCTTGTTCTTAAAAATAGCAAACTGTGCAGCGATGTTGTCCTTCATCGTGCCAAAAGCCGTGAGCTTCATCACCATTAACGTGCTCGCGATGATGAGTGGCATCACCAGCCACATGTTGAGGATGCCCAAACCACTAGGGGCAGGCAGGTACAAATACAGACCGACACCCGCGGGGACAAACGACAAGGTGTAGAGCCAGATGATTTTGAAGAAGGCAGGAACAGTGCCACCGATGTTGGGCGACACCGTGGTCAAGTTGTTCATACCGAAATAGCAAGCCACTGACAACGGAACCAATGACAAGACCCAAGCAAACCCTGCGTTTTGCACCCAAGTCGGCGTGCCAGCCACAATCTTGCCCAGGATCCAACCACTGTCTTTCACCAAGGTCATGGGCTGACCACCCAAGCCGCCGAACAAGCTCACCGTCATGACCAGCGGAATCACGATCTGCATGGTGGTCACGCCAAAGTTGCCCAAGCCGGCGTTCAGTCCCAGCGCCGTGCCCTGCAAACGCTTGGGGAAAAAGGTACCGATGTTGGACATGGAGCTGGCAAAGTTGCCACCACCGACGCCTGACCAAAGTGCCATGAGCTGGAAGACCCACAACGGCCACTCGGGGTGCTGCAAGGCCATGCCCGTTCCCAACGCAGGCGCCAACAACATGGCGGTCGTCAAGAAAATTGTATTGCGCCCACCCGACAGACGGATCACGAACGACGCTGGAATGCGCATGGTGGCACCCGCCAAACCTGCAATCGCCGTGAGGCTGAAGAGCTCAGCCTGCGTAAAGGGGAAACCCAGGTTGAGCATCTGCACCGTGATGATGCCCCACATGCCCCAGATGGCGAATCCGCACAAGAGGGCAGGCACCGAAATCCAGAGATTGCGGTAAGCGATGCGCTTGCCGGTGCTTTCCCAAAACGACTCGTCTTCGGGACGCCAGTCGACAATGTCTGCAGCGCTTCGTTTTTCAGAATTTTTCAGAGGTGTCATGTGTATTTCCTTGCTTGAAAATCAGACTTGTTGTGCCACTGAAATAGGGATCAACGTGGCAGGCCCCATCACATCGGTCTTGCGTACTTCGGTCCAGTACATCCAAATGAGCGACACCCAAACGACGCCATACATCAACATGAAGGCACTGCTGCGCACGCCGGTTAGATCCACCATGGCACCAAATAAGATGGGCAAAACAAAACCTCCCAGCCCGCCGGCCAAGCCCACAATGCCGCTGATGGCACCGATGTTGTTGGGATAGTCCGTGGCGATGTACTTGAAAACACTGGCCTTGCCGAAGGCCCAAGCAATACCCAGAATGAACATCAGGCCGGTGAACATATAAACGTTCAAACCAATCACAAATGTCTTAGGACCATTGACCGTGACAATGGTGAATTCGGTTTGCGGATATGACAGCAAGAACAAGCAAATCCAACTCACCCACAGAACCCCCCAAGTAACGTTGTGTGCACCATATTTGTCACTGAGCACGCCCCCCAGGGCCCGCAACACACCACCGGGTAAAGAAAAGCATGCGGCCAAGAGAGCGGCCACCCGAATGTCCAGACCGTACTCACCGATGTAGTACTGCACCATCCACAAAGCCAGCGCCACATAGCCGCCAAAAACAATGCTGTAGTACTGACAGTATTTGAGTACACGGGGATCTTTGAGCGCGCGTAGTTGTTCTTTGAATGACACTTGTTTGCTCACCAAATGCGAAGGATCGCTGTGGCTGAAAAGCCAAAACAACAACACCGTGCATGCCATGATGGCGGCATAGACTTGAGGCACCGCAGCCCACCCGAAGGCCACCAAAATCACGGGCGCCACAAACTTATTGACAGCCGAACCCGAGTTACCAGCGCCATAAACGCCCATGGCCATCCCTTGTTTCTTTTTGGGAAACCAACGCGCAACGTAGGGCGTTCCCACTGAAAATGAGCCGCCTGCCAAACCCACAAAAAGGCCGATCGCCAAAAAATGCCAATACGCTGTGGCATAGGACATTAACCAAATAGCGGGGACCGTCAGCGCCATCAACAGGGTCATGACGATGCGGCCTCCGAACCGATCCGTCCAAATGCCCAAGGGCACGCGAACCAAGGACCCGGTCAAAACCGGCATGGCCATCAGCAAACCAAATTGAGTGGCATTGAGGCCCAGCATTTTCTTGATCGGGATACCGATCACGCCGAACATCATCCACACCATGAAGCAAACCGTGAAGGCCAAGGTGCTGACGATCAACACCGACCACGCTTTGCGTTGTTGTATCAATTCATTCGCCATTTTCATTCTCCATACTCATGCACTGAGTGTGGATTCATGGCGCGGCATTGACTATCCAACTGAAGGCTATCTCGCCTCAAAGCAAAAGGAGGATGAAGACCCAGTCTTCACCCTCCCAAGGAAGTATCAAATTTGATATTTATCAACCCATCCTGTGACTTGCGGCAAATATGGCGATTTGAACGCGAGAAGTGAGATCGAGTTTTTTGAAAATGTGCTGGATATGAATTTTGACTGTGGTCTCCGCGATGTCCAAGTCACGCGCAATGTGCTTGTTGCTTAAACTCTTGGCGATCAAGAAAAAGACTTCCTTTTCTCTGGGAGACAGCTTTTCCAGTTGCTGCAAAGGATTGGCATAAGCCGTCATGCCTCCCACAACATGAGCAGGCTGTTGCACGGCATTGGCGGGTTGACGCAAACCGGAAACCAGTTTATTCAACATGATCGGGCTGATCACCGAGTGCCCCTCATGCACCTTGACCAGTGCGTCACACAACTGATCTGACTCGCATGTTTTGAGCAAATAACCATCGGCCCCATTTTGTAAAGCTTTGGACAAATCGTCATCGTCCTCACTCACGGTGAGCATCAGCACCTTCACATCGGGAGCACTCTCTTTCAACGCCTCAATGGCATCTATGCCTTTGACACCAGGCAAATGATTGTCGAGCAGCAGCAGGTCGGGCTTGACATTTCCAAGCACGCGCAAAGCCTCACCCACATCACCGGCTTCTCCAACCACTTGGAATCGCTCATCCTGCGACAGCAAGGCGATCAGACCTCTGCGAAATAAGCTGTGGTCATCAACCACCAACAACAGGATGGGTTCGGTCATCTTTTTCAGGACAGGGGCACTGCCTCGCTCTTTTTGAATACTGGAAGGCTCTTCGCAGGGACTCGAAGGGTCACCGTGGTGCCGTGGCCCACCGAAGCGTTGATACTGACTTTGGCGCCGATCTGCTCAGCCCGCTCTCGCATGATTTTGAGTCCAACTTGAAGTTCATTGCGGTTGTTATGGGGGTCAAAACCCACCCCATCATCGCGCACAAGAAAGCGCCACGGCTCTCCCTTGTGAATTTCAATTTCGACAGCAGTTGCGCAGGCATGCTTGCGGACGTTAGACAAGGCCTCTTGCAACACATGCAGCACATGGATTTGCACATCCTGCGGCAAGGGCAAGCCCTCACCCGTCACTTTTCGACTGACCTCCAGACCGGTTTGGTGCTGAAATTTTTGAAGCGTTTCTTGCACAGCACGGTCGATGTCATCGGCCTGGGTTCGGGTTCGGAAATGCAAAAGCAACTCACGCACATCGGCAATGCTTTCCTTCAGACCACTGTCCAGCTCGTCTAGCGCCAAGGCCGTTTTGTCGCTGTTATTTTTCGACACTGCGGTTCGCAGCAGCTGCACCTGTATTTTGAGAAAGGCCAAAGATTGCGCAATGGAGTCGTGCAGTTCACGCGCCAACAAGGACCGTTCTCCGGCAATCGCCGCTTCCCGGTCCAACGCAATGGCCCGCATGCCTTCAACGGCCGTTGCCAAATGACTGGCCAAGGTGTCCATCAATTCCAACTCTTCCGGAACCAAGCTGACAGGGTGCTTGTAAAACAGATTGATTTCACCCAGCACCTTGTTTTGCATGCGAACGGGCACAGAGATCATGCTTTCATAACCCAAGTGGGCACAGTGTTTCAGTGGCGCCACCTCGCTGTTCATGATCGGAATCACACGGGTGCGCGAATCAGCGGTGGAATTTCCACAGGCACAGGCGCCCGCCATCAGGCATTTTTCTACTTCCTGCATCTCATGTGGAAACTGGTCCGAAGCCAGCAGCAAAAATTTGGAAGCCTCTTCGGCCGACCAACGCAATGCAATGGCATCGGCTTTCATCAATTCACGCACGCGTTGCGCAAAGCCCTGTGTCAAATCGCTTTGGCTGTTGGCCTCAGCCAGAAAGGTGCTCAATCCGTACAAAGCTTCAAGGCGTTCATTTTGCGCGTCGATGCGTTGGGTCTTGGCCAGCACCTGGGCCTCCAGATTGCCATACAAGGATTGCAAAGTCGCGGCCATGCGGTTAAAGCCCGAAGCGACCTGTCCAAATTCGTCGTTCGAGACCACATCCACCCGAACTGAAAATTGTGCCGATTCGATTTTTCGTAAACCATCGCTTAAATTACTCAAAGGGTTGATGACATACATATAACCTGTGTAGAGCATGATGACCGCCCCCGCAATGGCCAACGCCATCATCACGAACTGGAACAAATTGAGAATGGCGGTCAGGCTGGCCATTTGTCCTTCAATCGATAAGACGAAACGATCGATGGCCAACAAAAAAGTGTTGGAATGCACCACTAGGATGGAATGGTCCATCACCGGTTCCGCCAAATAACGGGTTTTCTGGCTTTGCCACAACTGCTCAACCTCGGTGTAGCGTTGCCGGACCGCGTCGTCCCAGGGCACAAACAACGGCCGCGAGGCATCACCGTTTTTGAGCACCGTCATGCTGCGGTCAAATTCTTGTATCAGGTCCGCGATTTTGGACTCATGCACTTCAGCTTGCACTTCGCTGGTCAGTCGCCATGTTTGCATCCGCATGCGCCCAGCCTCGTTCAAGGCAGCTGCACCGCCGCTGAGCTTCCATGTCACCCATAAAGTCAGTCCAATCGAAGTCAGCGCAACCAACAACAAACCCATGCCGATGCGCACGAGTTTGGATGACAGTGTTGCGGTGTTCCTCATGAGGGCTTGATCGTGCGAGCTCGGTCCCTGTGTGGCATAAAGCCTATCGGTTGAAACATGTCCTTCGCAGCAGGCGTGCTGTGGATTAAATCTTCCAAAGTGACCTCATCGAGTTTTGCAAAAAAAACCTCCAAGGCATCGGCCAATACTTTTTTCAAAAAACAGTCTGGCATCAAAGCGCAACGGGAAGGGGCATCCTGAAAACACTCAACCATATGAAAGTCAGACTCTGTTTTTCGCACCACTTCGCCCAGCACGATTTGAGACGCTGGTCGACCCAGTCGCAATCCACCCCCACGCCCTCGACTGGTCAGTAAATAGCCATCTGCCGCCAGTGTCATCACAATTTTGGTGAGGTGACTTTTCGAAATGCCATGGAGTTCGGCAATTTCCTGGATGGTTGCAGCGGATTGTCGTGACTCGTATTGGGCACAGTACATCAGTACACGCAAACTGTAGTCTGTCCAGTGGGTCAATCGCATCGTTCTGAAGTCCTAGTTCTTGAGGAGGATGCCTCAAATATTCATTAAAGATGAATCTTACTTCATAATAGATTCATTCAATATGAATGTTTAAAGGAAATAGCATGAACCCTCCCGCCATCATGGAAGCCACAACACCCACAGCCAATGCCCAACAAAGTCTGGGCAAACTGGCCGTCAGCATCCCAGGGGCAACCGCCATCTTTCGAAAATTGAAATTGGATTTTTGTTGCGGAGGCCAACAGTCCCTTGAAAATGCATGCACTGAAAAAGGTCTGGATGCCTCGCAAGTGCTGGCTCAAATTCGCGCCTTGGATCACACCGAATCTCTGCCCCCAACCCCGTCTGCGCCCGAATTGATTGACCATATCCTTCAGCGCTTTCACGAGGTGCATCGTCAACAACTGCCGGAACTGATTCGCATGGCTCGCCGGGTAGAGGCCGTACACCGTGAGCACCCTCATGTACCGCAGGGTCTGGCCGATCAGCTGGAAACCATGCAAGATGAGCTTCTGGAGCACATGGCCAAAGAAGAAACCATTTTGTTCCCCTTGCTCAAAAAAGGGGGACACCCCATGGCCGAACACCCCATCGGCATGATGCGTCATGAACACATCAACCATGGAGCCCAATTGGAGCGACTGGCCGTCCTGACCACGCAACACACCCCCCCGAGTGGGGCCTGCAATACCTGGCAAGCGCTGTATGCCGGAACAGCCCGACTGACAGAGGACCTGATTGAGCACATCCATCTGGAAAACAACCACCTGTTTCCAGCTTTCGAAATTGCATCCCATTCTGCGCACTGAGCACAAGCTTTTCAGCGGTTAAGTTTCAGGCAACATCCAAGCATTCAGCTCTATTTTTCACCCCAAACCCTGCCTGAAAAGGCCGGGTTTGATTTTTAAGGATAATTAAGAAGGCCAGCCCGTCAGAGTCCCCGTGCAACATGTGATCCGCATTGCGGATCTGACGGCTGCGTAAATGGCCAAGTCATTGATGCAAAACGAAATTTCTCCAATCAAAAAGCCCCCTGTTGCGCTTTCCGAGCACACCCCCATGATGACCCACTACTCACGGGTGATTTAAAGACAGTTGATTTACATGACTTTTTTACGATAAGTCATGCGCTTGGTCCCCGCCTGATCCCCTTCGATCGCGTGGACACTTGACGGAACCTGCCCCCGTGATCTCCGGCGCTAGAGCGCCCCAATCCGCGACCGCAAACCTCATCTTCGACGACCTCAAAGCGGCATGCAAAGGCCCCTCGACGGGGGACCAAAGCGGACCTCCCGCCACACCCCAATGACGGCTCATCATGGACGTGTCAGGGCTCATAAAGCAAGTCACAGCGCCATCTATGACGATCTAAATTTGACGTTGCTTGCACTGGCCTCTGTGCACCGGCCCCCGTGTCGCCGCATCACAGGCCAACCTCCAATTTCCGCGAAAATGCAAGGGAACAACAACGGAGACAACCTATGCCCTTGCAAAGAAAGATGACCCACATCCCGGCGCTCGACTCGGTGTGCCAACTGCTCGCCGAGCTCCAACTTGGAGGGCACCTAGACGGCGTAGAGCTTCCGGGATGGGCCATAGGGACCTCCGTGGAGGAGGTCTTCAAGGCCGTGCGTTACATCGACGATGCCGAGTGGCTCGATGGCGTCTACGACGGCTATGGCCCGCAAGAGAGCGCTGACCGATGGCTCGAAGCGTTCTTGAATGGCAAAGAAGTCCCCGACATTGACGATGCAAAACGGCTCGCGGCCGGCGACGAGGATGCAGGGGGAGATGAGCCTAGCCTTCGGAAAAGCCTCGATGAATTCCTCTCGGGCCTTTCCAAAAGCGCAGCGACCCACTTCAGCAAGCGACTCGAACAGGAAGATGGCTTCGAAGCAGCCGCGATCAACAACCTCAATGCGATCGGTTTGGCCCTAGCAGCCAGCTTCGGGGCTGATGACGAGCAGTTCGCTTCTGTGGAAGCCGAGTTCACCTTCCTTGATCCAGCAACGGCAAGCGATCCTCAACTGGCCCAGATGTCGAAGCATTTCCTTATCGAAAACTACGAAGAGTTTTTGGACCGCATGGGCGCGGACGGTGCCGCGCGAGCGAGAGCGGTCAAGCGAATCAAGGCCTTGGCTGCAAAACTCAAGAAGGCCATCAAGGCCACGGCATAACACCTCCAATGCACAAGGGAGCCATGCGGCTAATCCGGGCGGCGTTGGCGACTGCCTTAGCATGCATCGGCGCCCCCGGTCTCTGCGCCACGCTTGAGGGCAAGGTCGTCGCCGTCGCCGATGGCGACACCGTGACGGTGCTGGTCGATGGCCATCGCCAAGTGCATGTCCGGATCGCTGGCATCGACGCTCCGGAGAAGAAGCAAGCGTTCGGGCAGCGAGCGAAGCAGTCCATGTCGGAGTGCGCGTTCGGCAAAGAGGTTGTGGTCGAGTGGAAGAAGATCGACCGCTACGGCAGGACCGTGGGCAAGGTCTCCGCCGATGGCGTGGACTGCGGACTGCGGCAAATAGAAACGGGCTTGGCGTGGCACTACAAGGCCTACGCCAAGGAACAAACCGTTGAAGACAGAGCCGCTTACTCGGACGCCGAGACGGGAGCAGTAGCGCGAAAGACTGGCTTGTGGAGCGACGTTAGTCCGATCCCACCATGGGATTTCCGCCACCACTCCGCGGCAAACAGGCCCAACTGAGTCAGACCGTCTTGGCTGGCACCGCAGCAGCTTGGGCCGCAGCGACCGGAGCCTGCGCCTGAATCGGCAGAAGCTCCGAAGCTAGAGCCGTCCCCGCAAAGAGGCGCTTGACCAACCCAGCCAAACGGCTGGACGCAGGGTCGTTGGCGATTGTCCGGCAAGCATCGACGAAGCGGTCGGTGGCCGTTCCAAAGTGCGGGTCGTAGGTCTGCCTTTGAAGCCGCATCTCGATCATTCGCCGCATGAACTTGCGAAGCTTCTCGATCTCCATGCCTCGGATGGCCGACTCGAAGTCGGCGGCCGTCGCACCCTTCATGGCCACCTCTTGCATGGTCCCCCATCCACCGCTTTCCATGATGTGCATGCAGGCGTCGAGGACCGTGGTGCTAGCTTGGGCCCGAGCGTTGACGGCGGCGAACTCAGCGGCGATTGCCGCGTGGAGCGGGCGATTGAACGGATTGTCGTCATTGATCCGTTCATGGTTCTGGCCGCGAAAGGCCGCGATCCACCCATCGATGATGGCTTGGCCGACGCCCCCTGCCCCGGGGATGCCCGCCAACGCGATGTCGAGCTCTGAGCACACATAGGGGTCCAACAGGCCTGCGATGGCCGGCAGTTCCATCGACATTTCCAGCAATTGTGCGTCGTCGATACGGTGGTCCCAAAACACTTTAGTTAGGAACTGGCTCGCCTTCTCGCGCGCCTCGATGTTCTGCTTCTCGGCGACATAGCGATCGATGATGGGCGTGAGCTTGCTGGCATCAAACAAGCCCGACTCCAAGAACTCCACCACCAAGGCCTCGAACTCGTCGCACCCATGGATGCCGAGCTCGCCCATGAGCAGGCGCCATTTGGCCCGGCGCTTGTCCTCGTCCGTGGGCTCCTTGTTCTTGTCTTTGAGGAAGTCCCCCCAGTCACTCGGCGAGCCGATGCTCAGCGCGAACTGGAAGTCGGGCCCATCTTCCAGACCCTTGTAGTGGATCGCCGAGAACAGCACGATCGACGGGACGACTCTTGCCAAAAGCGCATCCTCCAACGCCCGATCGCCAAGGATTCGATTTGCGGACTTTATGACC
>CANBWK010000032.1 GCA_947373105.1 Comamonadaceae bacterium
TGCGTCTCATACTCAACGTGGGCCGTGTTGATCGTGATACCACGCGCCTTTTCTTCGGGCGCAGCGTCGATCTGATCGTACGCCTTGGCAGAGCCGCCAAACTTGGCCGCCAACACGGTCGTGATGGCCGCTGTCAACGTGGTCTTACCATGGTCAACGTGACCAATGGTGCCCACGTTCACGTGCGGCTTGGTCCGTTCAAATTTCTCTTTTCCCATTTTTTCGACTCCGAAAAAAACAAGTTATTAAACAATCAAAACATCAAGCACGCAAAAGACAGCATCTGCCAATCTGCACACCAGAATCTTTGGTGCCCTTGGCGGGAATCGGACCCGCGACCTCTCCCTTACCAAGGGAGTGCTCTACCACTGAGCCACAAGGGCAAACGCCTAACCTCACCTTGTGTCAACTGGAGCGGGAGACGGGAATCGAACCCGTGTCATTAGCTTGGAAGGCTAAGGTTCTACCATTAAACTACACCCGCACTTATCATTCATACCAAAGCACTCTTAAAGAGCCTGATCGATTGACTTGCATGCACGGAAATCCGTTCCAAACACTCACCATTGACGGCAGGTTATTTTTGCTGGTGGAGGAGACTGGATTCGAACCAGTGTAGGCGTAAGCCAACAGATTTACAGTCTGCCCCCTTTAGCCACTCGGGCACCCCTCCTCAGCGAATCCAAGATTATGCCATCTTTTGGACGGCCGGCCAAGCGTTCACTTGGTTTTTTTCACCATTCGATGCGTGTTTGTGCATTTTTCTGCAGAAAAGCATTGGCCGCGCTGAAGTGGCCACACCCTATAAAAGGCGAAGGAGGCCGCAAGGCAGACAAAGGGGAGGGATGATTGCACTGCAAAACCAAGTGATGCGCCATCGGATCTGCCGTTGCTATCAATTTTCTTTTGGTTTGTGCATGCGCGCCCCACAGCATGAAAATCAATGGCATTTCTCGTTCCGCAAGTGTTTGTATCAAGCTGTCCGTGAAAGTTTCCCAACCCCATTTGGCGTGACTGGCTGGCGACCCGTCCTCTACGGTCAAGGTCGTGTTGAGCAATAAAACCCCTTGCTGCGCCCATCTGTCCAATTGACCATTAGAAGGCATCGGTTTCTGGGTTTCCTGCTGTATCTCTTTGAAAATATTGCGCAAACTGGGAGGTGGTTTGACGCCAGCGGGTACGGAGAAGGCCAAGCCTTCAGCTTGACCAGGTCCATGGTAAGGGTCCTGTCCCAAAATCACAACGCGAACGGCATCCAAAGGCAATGCGCGCAGAGCGCGCAACGGGTCGAGGGGATAGATGCGGACACCCAAAGACAAGCGGGAGGCGATACGGCCCATTAAATTCAGCCCAACCTCACTCGAAACAAAGTGGGACCACAGCCCAGCCCAGGATGGCGCGAGCCCTTGCGCATCAGGAGGCCAGGGGCTCAAGCTTGAGACCGCCCCCTGAGCCACCACCGCGCTGTCGTTTTGCGCAAAATCAAAGGAGGATTGCATTAACAACAGGACCGCGCGGAGCCATCAGGCAAACAACGTTGACAGCGCAAAGCCTGGGTCGGGCGCACGCATGAATGCCTCTCCGACCAAAAAGGCATGAACCTGCGCGTCACGCATGCGTTTGACATCTTCAGGTAACACGATGCCGCTTTCGGTCACCAACAAACGGTCTGCGGGGACAGCATGGACCAAGTCCAGGGTCGTTTCCAAGGACACCTCGAAGGTACGCAGATTTCGATTGTTGATGCCCACCAAAGGCGTCTTGAGTTTCAAAGCCCTATCGAGCTCGGCACGGTCATGCACCTCCACCAACACAGCCATGTCCAAGCTGCGGGCAATGGCTTCCAGGTCGGCCATCTGGGCATCGTCCAGGCAGGCTGCAATAAGCAAAATGCAGTCAGCCCCGATCACACGGGACTCATAAACTTGGTAAGCATCCACCATGAAGTCTTTGCGCAAGGCTGGCAAATCACAACTGGCGCGGGCTTGCTTGAGGAAATCGTTGCAGCCTTGAAAAAACTGCTGATCGGTCAAGACGGACAAACATGCCGCCCCTTCTTGGGCATAGCTTTGCGCAATGTCAGCGGGGATGAACTCTGGGCGCAAAACTCCTTTGGAGGGGCTGGCTTTTTTGATCTCTGCAATCACCGCCGATTGCCCGGCAGCGATCTTGGCACGCATGGCCCCCAAAAAGTCACGCGTCAATACGCGGCTTTCTGCATCGGCGCGCATGGTCTGCAGGGTTTTACGCTTCAAGCCTTCGGCAACTTCTTCTCGTTTGACCGCTACGATTTTATTCAGGATATCGCTCATGATGCAGAACTTTCCATTTGAGTGAAGGCGATAAATTGCGCGAGCTTGCTTTTAGCCGCACCCGAAGCAATGACAGAGCGGGCCAACTCAACACCTGACTTGATGGAGGGTGAGACATTGGCGGCATACAGTGCGGCTCCAGCATTCAGGATCACAATGTCTCTGGCTGCGCCCGGTTCGTTGTCCAGTACCGCTTTGAGCATGGCCATGGACTGTTCAGGCGTCTCCACTTTCAAAGCACGGTTGCTGGCCATCGGCATGCCAAAGTCTTCCGGGTGAACTTCATATTCGGTGATGTGACCATTTTTCAACTCCCCCACCAAGGTTGCAGCGCCCAAGCTGACCTCGTCCATGCCATCGCGGCCATAAACCACCAAGGCATGCTCAGCACCCAAACGTTGCAGCGCCCGAATCTGAATACCCACCAAATCGGGGTGAAAGACGCCCATCAAAATATGGGGTGCACCCGCCGGGTTGGTCAAGGGGCCCAAAATATTAAAGATAGTTCTGACGCCCAGCTCTTTGCGAACCGGCGCTACATTTTTCATAGCAGGATGATGGTTGGGTGCGAACATAAAGCCGATCCCTGTTTCTTCGATGGACCGGGCGATGCGTTCTGGTGACAAGTTAATATTGACGCCCAAACTCTCGAGCACATCGGCACTGCCAGATTTGCTGCTCACACTTCGGCCTCCGTGCTTGGCTGTTTTGGCGCCCGCGGCAGCGGCCACAAACATCGAGCAGGTGGAAATGTTGAAGGTGTGAGATCCATCACCACCCGTGCCCACAATGTCTACCAAATGCTGAGGGTTAGCCACTGTCACTTTCGTTGAAAACTCGCGCATCACTTGGGCAGCTGCGGTGATTTCACCAATGGTTTCTTTTTTCACCCGCAGGCCCGTGATCAAAGCCGCCGTCATCACGGGAGAGAGTTCGCCATTCATGATCATGCGCATGATTTTGAGCATTTCATCATGGAAAATTTCACGGTGCTCGATGGTGCGCTGAAGCGCTTCTTGGGGCGTAATAGGCATGCGACTTTCCTTGAAAATGGAAGATTAATTTGTGGTTAATTTCTGGGAGATTCTGCAAAAGCGAGCTGAAGGCCAAGGCTGACAAATAAAACGCCGACCCCACGGTCAAGCCAGCGCTTGGCACTTAGCATTTCAGCAGAATGACGGGACAAATAAGCCGCTGCAAAGGTCCAAGCAAAGCAAATCAACAAACCGTTAAAGTTGAACAAGGTCCCCAATAAAATGAAGAGTTGCGTCGGTTCGGGGGCATTTGCAGGAATGAATTGCGGCACAAATGCCATGAAAAACAAAGCCACTTTCGGATTCAGCACATTGGTGGCAAATCCTTTGATGAAAACGCTCGCTAACGCTGGATTTTGACTTGGTGTACTGTGCAGTTTCAGATCATCCTGGTGACGGCTTGTACTTAAAAGAACTTGCTGGATCCCCAACCACATCAGATAAACGGCACCCGCCCATTTCAGAATGTTGAAAGCCATTGCCGATGTCGCCAGCAATGAACTTACGCCCACGGCGGCAACCAACATGTGCACACAACAACCCGCAGTGATGCCGAACGATGCCACGATACCCGAGCGAACCTTGCCACGCAGGGTTTGCGAGACGATGTACAACACGTCGGGGCCCGGGGTCAGGTTCAAAAGAATGCCGGCCACCACAAAGAGTCCCAAATGTTCAATGTCGATCATGGCCGTACCAAGAAATTTTGAAGCATCGCATGGCCATGTTCGGTCAATATGGACTCTGGGTGAAATTGCACGCCTTCAATATCCAGCTCGGTATGTCGAACCCCCATGATTTCACCATCTTCAGTCCACGCCGTGACCTTTAAGCTGGCCGGGCAGCTTGTGTGCTCAATGGCCAAGGAGTGGTATCGGTTGACTGTGAATTGTGAAGGCAGTCCTGAAAACAAACCTTCTTGCGTGGTCGTGATGACACTGGTTTTACCGTGCATCAGCGCCTGCGCTCGCACGATGTTGCCGCCAAATGCAGCGCCAACACTCTGATGCCCAAGACAGACACCCAAAATTGGCAGCTTGCCTGCAAAGTGTTGAATGGCCGCAACCGAAATCCCCGCCTCTGCGGGTGAGCAAGGACCAGGAGAGATCACCAAGCGATCAGGCTTTCGTGAGGCAATACCTTCCAGCGTGATTTCATCGTTTCGAAAGACTTCGACGTCCGCACCCAACTCACCGAAATACTGAACAATGTTGAAGGTGAACGAATCGTAGTTATCGATCATCAGTAGTTTGATTTTTGTAGCCATGCTCACTCCAAGCCTTCTTCAACCAATTCACTGGCACGCAACAAAGCACGGGCTTTGTGTTCGGTTTCTTTCCATTCCATTTCCGGCACCGAATCGGCTACAACACCCGCTGCGGCCTGTACGTAAAGCGTTTGGTCTTTGATGATGGCAGTACGGATGGCAATGGCCACATCCATATCGCCTGCATAGCTTAAATAGCCGCAAGCGCCGCCATACACACCGCGCTTGATGGGTTCGAGCTTATCGATCAATTCCATTGCATGTACTTTGGGTGCGCCGCTCAGTGTGCCGGCTGGGAAGGTGGCTTTGAGCACGTCCATGTTGGTCATGCCTTCTTTCAAGATGCCTTCTACGTTGCTCACAATGTGCATCACATGGCTGTATCGCTCCACCACGAAAGCCTCTGTCACTTTGACAGAACCGATCTTGGCGATGCGACCAATGTCGTTGCGGGCCAAATCAATCAACATGACATGCTCTGCACGCTCTTTCGGATCGTTGATCAACTCCAACTCGGCGGCTTTGTCTTTTTCAGGTGTTGAGCCCCGTGGACGTGTTCCTGCCAAGGGCCGGATCGTGACCTTAGTGCCTTCTTCAATGCGTTCTTGTCGGACCAAAATTTCGGGGCTTGCGCCCACGACATGGAAATCGCCAAAGTTGTAGAAGTACATGTACGGACTGGGGTTCAGAGAACGCAAGGCACGGTACAGCGACAAAGGGCTTTCGGTGTACCGTTTCTTGATCCGCTGGCCGACTTGAACTTGCATGAAGTCGCCAGCAGCAATCAAATCTTTGGCGTGCACAACAGCCGCCAAATAGTCTTCTTTCGCAAAGTCTCGCTCTGCAGGATAAGACTGACTTGCCTTCACCACGGGTGCACTGACTGAATACTTGAGTTGATCCTTCAGTTCTCGAAGACGTTTTTTGGCGTTGGCATAGGCTTCGGGCGCTTGGGGGTCAGCATACACAATGAGATAGAGCTTGCCTGATAGATTGTCGATGACTGCCAGCTCTTCACACTGCAGCAGCAGAATATCGGGCGTACCCAAGGTGTCAGGTGGGCATGAATGTTCGAGCTTTTTCTCAATGTAACGCACAGCATCGTATCCAAAATAGCCCGCTAAGCCGCCACAAAACCGTGGCAGTCCAGGGCGTAATGCCACCTTGAAGCGCTGTTGGTAGTGCTCAATGAAGTCCAAGGGATTTCCTGCCACAGTCTCGACCACCACACCATCGCACACGACCTCAGATTGCGCCTTGTGGCCAAAACCTGATGCACGGATGAACGTACGCGCGGGCAAGCCAATAAAGCTGTAGCGGCCAAAGCGCTCCCCTCCGACCACAGACTCCAACAAGAAGCTGTACTTTCCATCGCCTTGGCTATGGGCCAGCTTCAGGTACAAAGACAATGGGGTTTCTAAATCCGCAAACGCCTCAAGCATGAGTGGGATTCGGTTGTAACCTTGGCTGGTCAGGCTTTTGAATTCAAGTTCGGTGATCACGGCTATGGCCTCCAGTGAGCTGAGCAGTGACCTTCAAGATGTGCTGCAGCGGTCATTCCATTCAATTGCCCTACCAGTTGGCGGGCGCTAACTGCGACCAAAGGGCCGCGTGCGTGGGAATTTCAGACTGGCTTACGCCAGGGCCAGGCTCCCCGACCCGATGGGTCTGGCTGGCTGAGAATTCGCAAAGAGGAATGATGGGACATGAGCCTTGAGTGTATCAAACCCAAATGAAGACGCCCTGGAAGACGATCGCTAGGCGAATTGACGATGCCATTCAGTGAAATCTCTGAAGTCATCCCAATGTCCATCGGCGTCCACTGCATCCACAGGCTGTCCATGGTTATAGCCGTAGCGAACCAGCACCACAGGGCACCCTGCCGCACGTGCGGCTTGTGCGTCATTACTGGAGTCGCCCACCATCAGGGTTTGCGCAGGCAAGGTCCCTAAAGCCTCACAGGTTTTCAACAAGGGCAAGGGGTCGGGCTTCTTTCGCTCAAAACTGTCACCCCCAAAGGTCAGGGCAAAAAAACCTGAAAGACCCTTGTCTGCCAATAATTGAGTAGCAAATTCAATGGGTTTGTTGGTCAAACAGGCCAAGGTCAATCCATTGGCCTGCATTTGACGCAAGCCCTCCAGGACACCGGGATAGACATTGGCAAATTGACCATTGATCGACAAGTAATGATGCTGGTAGCGCTTCCAGGCGGCTTCGTACAAAGTTTCTGCGTTGCGCCCTTCGCAGACCTTGACTTCTGGCAAGGCCAACTGATGCTTGAGCACCGAAAGGATCAAATGCTCTGAGCCTTTGCCCACCGTTCGCTCGACCAAGTCTGAACTGACTTTGGGCAGCTCCAAATCCATCAGTGTCCGGTTCAAGGCCACCTCAAAATCACCCAAGGTATCGACCATGGTACCGTCCAGGTCAACAATCGCTGCTTTCATATGTCAATGGCTGAGAGGCTTTAATTCAATGCAGAGCGCATCTGATCGATCACGACTTTGTAATCGTTTTGTCCAAAAATAGCACTGCCCGCCACAAAGGTGTCCGCACCTGCATCGGCCACACGACGGATATTGTCGACTTTGATACCGCCGTCCACTTCCAGCCTGATGTCACGGCCACTGGCGTCTATGAGCTTACGCGCCTGCTCAACTTTGCGCAGCGCTGAGTCAATGAAGCTTTGCCCTCCAAAACCCGGGTTCACGCTCATGATGAGAATAAGGTCAATGTCATCAAGGGTCCAATTCAACACATCCAAGGATTCGGCTGGATTGAAAACCAACCCGGCTTTGACACCTTTGCTCTTAATGGCTTGCACACTGCGGTGCACATGCGCACTGGCATCGGGGTGAAAGCTGATGAGATCGGCGCCCGCTTCGGCAAACGAAGCCGCCAGTGCATCCACGGGTGAGATCATCAAATGCACATCGATGGGCACAGCCACACCCGCAGGCGTTTGGGCATAGGACTTCAAGGCTTGGCAAACCATGGGGCCAAATGTAAGGTTGGGTACGTAATGGTTGTCCATCACGTCAAAGTGAATCCAGTCCGCGCCAGCGGCAATGACGGCACGAACTTCTTCACCCAAACGGGCAAAATCAGCCGACAGGATGGAAGGGGCTATTCTGTAAGTTGTAGTCATCCCCTTATTGTCGCAGTTACGATACGCAGATGCCTACCTACACCTTCAAAATTGAAACTGTTCCAACCTACCACTCATTTTCCAATGAATCAGGGCAGGAATTCTTCCAATTCACCTACGCCATTACTTTCACCAATACGGGCTCCGTCCCAGCGCAATTGATTTCAAGACATTGGGTCATTACCGATGCAAAAGGGCATGCCGAAGACGTTAAGGGACTGGGTGTGATCGGCCAACAACCACTCTTGAATCCTGGCGAGTCTTTTCAATACGCCAGCGGCTGCCGCTTGCGTACTTCAAATGGCACGATGCACGGTAGTTTCTTTTTTGTCGCTGTCGATGGTCATCGTTTCGATGTGCCTGTTCCCTTGTTTGTTCTGGAGTCACAAGGACAATCTGCGCCCTCGCATACCTTGCATTGAAACTGCGCTCTCTGAAGTTATTTACGGTTAAGCTTAAGTGATGGGTGAGTTCGATTTAATTGCACGCTATTTCAAACGTCCTGCACGTCATGCCGTGCTGGGTGTGGGTGACGATTGCGCTTTACTAGCGCCTACTTTTGGCATGCAATTGGCACTCTCCACTGACATGTTGGTCGAAGGCCGCCATTTCTTATCGACGGTCAATCCCGTCCATCTGGGTCACAAAGCTTTGGCCGTTAATTTGAGTGACCTGGCCGCTTGCGGCGCTCAACCCCGTGCGTTTTTGTTGTCACTTGCATTACCTCGCGTTGATGAGTCTTGGCTCGCAGGTTTTTCTCAAGGGCTTTGGTCATTGGCTGATGCTTATGATTGCGATTTGATTGGTGGCGATACGACTCAAGGCCCCTTGAACATCAGTATCACGGCCATTGGGGAAACCCCTCGAGGTCAAGCCCTATTGAGATCTGGGGCTCAGGTGGGGGATGATATTTATGTGAGCGGTCATCTGGGCGACGCACGTGTCGCGCTTGAAGTTTTTCGAGGCTCACTTTCGGTACCTTCTTCTGTTTTCAACGCGGCTCGCATACGGATGGAACAACCTATACCCCGTGTGGCATTGGGCTTGGCACTGCGCGGCATAGCCACTGCAGCGGCTGACATCAGCGATGGATTATTGGGTGATCTTTCGCATATTCTCAAAGCCAGCCAAGTCGGTGCCACGCTGGATGCCACACAGGCACTTTCGTTGCTTGCCTGTGCAACTGAATTTGAATTTCTGCCATCTCAACATTTGCAATTTGTCTTAACAGGCGGGGATGACTACGAGTTGGTATTCACAGCCCCAGCATGCAAGCGTGCCGAAGTTCATGCGGCAGGTTTCAACACGCTGACCCGATTAACCCGAATTGGAAAAATTTGCGCAGAAGGTGGCTTGACCTTGCTGGATACCGATGGCCAACCCATGACCCACGACTTTGTATCTTTCGACCACTTTGCTTGAATGCAGCATGCGTTTTGATTCGTCCATGTTTCCAAAGATCAACGTTAAATTTCTCCTTTCACATCCAGCACACTTTATGTCGCTGGGGATGGGTACGGGTCTTTCGCCAAAAGCGCCAGGCACGGTGGGCACGCTTTGGGCATGGGTTTCTTGGTTGCTGCTCCACAACCACCTCACTTCTGGCGAGCAAGGACTGCTGATCATTTTGGCAAGCCTGATAGGCTGCTGGTCCGCCAAGATCACGACCGAACATTTGGGCATTGCGGATCCTGGTGCTATTGTTTGGGACGAAGTAGTTGCCTTTTGGACCGTGCTTTGGCTGTTGATGCCTGCCAGCTTTACAGTTCAGTTGGTCGCGTTTTTGTTGTTCCGTTTTTTCGATGCAGTCAAACCCCCGCCTGTTGGCTGGGCGGATCAAGTTTTCAAAGGCTTTGGCTGGCGTGGCGCATGGGGCATTTATTTTGATGATTTTGTAGCGGCTTTTTGCACACTTTTTATTATGGCTTTGGGAATCAGGATTTTTTGATGCAACCGACAACAGCCCTTTGCGAGCAAATAAGCATTCTTTTGCAATCTAAAAAATGGATGCTTGCCACTGCTGAAAGTTGTACAGGTGGTTTGATTGCTGCAGGCTGTACTGAATTAGCAGGCTCCAGTATTTGGTTTGAACGTGGTTTTGTCACCTATTCCAACGCATCCAAATCAGAGTTACTTTCTATTCCCAAGCAATTAATTGAATTGAATGGCGCCGTCAGTGAAGCCGTTGTTCGCGCGATGGCTGTGGGTGCCCTGGCGAATTCAAATGCACAAGTGTCTCTGTCTGTTACAGGTGTAGCGGGCCCTGGCGGCGGTTCAGCCGACAAACCCGTAGGCACTGTCTGGTTCGGGTGGTGTATTCAAGGCAACACCTACGTGGAATGTCGTCAATTTACGGGAGACAGAACACAAGTCAGAGCATCTACAGCGGTGCATTCTTTAAATCGATTGATCACTTTTCTTCAAGCTTGAACAACTTCTTTTCAATGTGTTATCGCTATTTTTAGGCAAAAAAAAGCCCACAACTGTGGACTTTTGATCAATCGGCAATGAATGCCTGATTTGGTTGCGGGGGCCGGATTTGAACCAACGACCTTTGGGTTATGAGCCCAACGAGCTACCAGACTGCTCCACCCCGCGGTAAAACAATATTATACCTTATTCTGCAGCTGTTGGCGCAGAAACTTCAGCGCGATCGACTAATTCGACCAAGGCCATGGGCGCATTGTCGCCCACACGGAATCCCATTTTCAGGATACGTGTGTAGCCACCAGGACGCTTGTTAAAACGAGGTCCCAGATCAGTGAACAACTTGGTCACGCTGTCGCGATCACGCAGGCGGTTGAATGCGAGGCGCCTGTTGGACAAAGAGTCCACTTTCGCCAATGTAATCATAGGCTCGATCACGCGGCGCAATTCTTTGGCCTTGGGTACTGTGGTTTTGATGACTTCATGCTCTATGAGTGAATTCATCATGTTTTGCAGCATCGCCAGGCGGTGCGAGCTGGTGCGATTGAGTTTACGAAGTCCGTGTCCGTGACGCATAGTGCTTTCCTTTCTTTATTAAACAAACAGCCGTATCAGGTACTGCCCGTGCACTCCCACCAGATGGTGGGTTCTTTTTTATTTAACGCTTTTCGAGACCAGCCGGTGGCCAGCTTTCAAGCTTCATTCCCAATGTCAAACCACGGGAAGCCAAAACTTCTTTGATTTCGTTGAGTGATTTGCGACCCAAATTAGGGGTTTTGAGCAATTCATTTTCAGTACGCTGGATCAAATCGCCAATATAGTAAATATTTTCGGCTTTGAGACAGTTGGCCGAACGAACAGTGAGTTCAAGTTCGTCAACAGGGCGCAACAAAATAGGATCGAAGCTGCCTGCACCACCACGTTGCGATGGGGCATCAAAGGCGGACAATTCGCTGCCTTCGAGTTGTGCGAATACAGCCAATTGCTCAACCAAGATTTTAGCCGAGGCACGCACAGCATCTTCCGCTGTAATGGCACCATTGGTTTCAATCTCAATGACCAGTTTATCCAAGTCAGTGCGTTGTTCCACGCGGGCGCTCTCAACGGTATAGCTCACGCGCTTTACAGGAGAGAAAGAGGCATCCAATACGATGCGCCCCAAGGACTTGGTCGGCTCATCTGCAAAACGGCGCATGCTCCCGGGCACATAGCCACGGCCTTTTTCCACCTTGATTTGCATGTCTAATTTGCCGCCATGCGACAAATTGGCAATCACGTGCTCAGGATTGACGATTTCAACATCATGCGGCGTTTGAATATCGGCGGCAGTCACAGGACCTTCACCATCTTTACGCAAGCTCAAAGTCACTTCATCGCGGTTGTGCAATTTGAATACAACACCTTTGAGGTTCAACAAAATGTTCACGACATCTTCTTGAACGCCGTCAATGGAAGAATATTCATGCACAACGCCAGCGATCGTCACCTCAGTGGCAGAGTAACCCACCATAGAGGACAAAAGGACGCGACGCAAGGCATTGCCCAAAGTGTGGCCATAACCACGCTCAAAGGGCTCCAGGGTAACTTTGGCGCGGTTAGCGGCCAATTGTTCAACTTGGATGGCTTTAGGTTTCAACAGATTTGTTTGCATTCAGACTTCCTCTCAATACCCTCGGTACGTTACACCGGTAAGGCTGATGAAGCACCCGATCCTGCGATGCACCACAGGTCGGGAACGATTGAAACGAGAACGAGATTAACGTGAATAAAGTTCAACAATCAACGACTCGTTGATGTCTGCACCAAATTCATCACGGTCAGGAACTTTCTTGAAAATGCCTTCGGCTTTTTCGATGTTCACTTCGACCCAAGCAGGCATGCCTACTTGTTGAGCCAATTGCAAGGCTTCAACCACACGGTTTTGTTTTTTGGATTTTTCGCGCACTGCGACAACGTCACCGGCTTTAACCAAGTAAGAAGGGATATTCACCGGTTGACCATTCACAGTCACCGCCTTGTGAGACACCAACTGACGCGACTCTGCACGCGTGGATCCAAAACCCATGCGATAGGTCACATTGTCCAGACGGCACTCCAGCAAAGCCAACAGGTTGGAACCTGTATTGCCTTTACGGCGATCGGCTTCAGCAAAGTAACGGCGAAATTGTTTTTCCAAAATGCCATACATGCGTTTGACTTTTTGCTTTTCACGCAATTGCAATCCGAAATCGGATGTGCGCTGGCCTGAAGTACGGCCGTGTTGGCCTGGCTTCGTGTCAAATTTCGATTTGTCAGCAATCGAGCGACGTGCGCTCTTTAAAAACAAATCGGTGCCTTCACGGCGGGAGAGTTTGGCCTTGGGGCCGAGGTAACGTGCCACTTGAGCTTCCTTTTATGTCATCTGCTGCACAAACGTACAGGAGCCAATGCCGATAAGGCAATGGCGGTGGGCTTGGTTAAATTAGATGCGGCGGCGCTTTTGTGGGCGGCAGCCGTTATGCGGCATGGGTGTCACATCAGCAATCGAAGTGATACGAATACCCAATGCACCCAGAGCACGGACCGAAGATTCACGGCCAGGACCTGGACCTTTGATCTCAACGTCAAGATTCTTGATGCCTTGTTCAATGGCGGCGCGACCAGCGACCTCAGACGCAACCTGGGCTGCAAAAGGTGTCGACTTGCGTGAACCTTTGAAACCCTGGCCACCCGAAGAAGCCCAAGACAAAGCATTGCCCTGGCGATCGGTGATCGTGATGATGGTGTTGTTGAACGATGCATGCACGTGTGCAATACCGTCGGCAACGTTTTTGCGGACTTTTTTACGAACGCGTTGTGCGGCGTTATTCGATGGGGCTTTTGCCATAGTGATCTCTCAATCCCTTTTATTTCTTCAAAGCGGCAGCACCTTTGCGCGGGCCCTTACGGGTACGTGCATTGGTACGTGTACGCTGACCACGCATGGGCAGGCCACGACGATGGCGGAAGCCACGGTAGCAACCAATGTCCATCAAGCGTTTGATGTTCATGGTTGTTTCGCGACGCAGGTCACCTTCTATGGTGAACACTGCGATGTGATCGCGAATTTTTTCCAGGTCGCCGTCCGTCAGATCTTTGATCTTCTTGGAATAAGCAATGCCGCAAGCTTCGCAGATTTGACGTGCGCGGGTGCGACCGATGCCGAAAATGGCGGTCAGGCCAATCTCTGCATGCTTGTGCGGCGGAATGTTGATGCCAGCAATACGTGCCATTTTCTTCCTCTATAACTCTTGCAATCAGCCTTGACGCTGTTTGTGACGCGGGTCCGTGCAAATCACACGAACAACACCTTTACGGCGAATGATCTTGCAGTTGCGGCAAATTTTCTTTACCGAAGCCGAAACTTTCATTTCTATCTCCTAAAACACAGTTCAATGTTTTGATTCAATTTGATTCAAAACTCAATTTTTGGTCCTGCTTTGAACGCAAGAACACTTTTAATCTTTCACTCTCTTTGCCATCATCAGTTGCCCAATGAGGTTTTGAAGTTCGCTTTTTTCAAGAGCGATTCATACTGCTGAGACATCAAGTAGTTCTGTACTTGTGCCATGAAATCCATGGTCACAACCACAATGATCAGAAGCGAAGTACCCCCAAAATAGAAGGGAACGTTGTACTTGAGAATCAAAAACTCTGGGAGCAAACACACAAAAGTGATGTAGACCGCTCCAACCAAAGTCAAACGAAGCAAGATTTTATCAATGAAGCGCGCCGTTTGATCACCTGGTCGAATACCCGGAATAAACGCACCACTCTTTTTCAAGTTGTCTGCAGTTTCACGGCTATTGAACACAAGCGCTGTATAGAAAAAACAGAAAAACACAATGGCTGCTGCATAGAACATCACGTAAACCGGTTGACCCGGGGTCAAACCGCTGGCAATGTCCTTTAAGAAACGCACAAAAGCACTGTTGGTATCACCGGAACTGAACCAATTGATGACCGTGGCAGGCAAGAGAATAATCGACGAAGCAAAAATAGGAGGAATAACACCCGCCATATTCAACTTCAAAGGAAGGTGCGAAGACTGCCCACCATACACTTTGTTGCCAACTTGACGACGAGCATAGTTCACCAAAATCTTACGCTGACCCCGTTCGACAAATACCACGCCAAAAGTCACCAGAGCTATAACCACCACGATAAGTATCGAGATCAGCGGATTCATGGCGCCAGTACGTACCAACTCCAACAAACCCCCAACTGCACCAGGCAAACCTGCGGCAATACCGGCAAAGATCAATATCGAAATGCCGTTACCCAAGCCACGCTCGGTGATCTGCTCACCCAGCCACATCAAGAAAATTGTCCCTGCAGTCAAACTGACCACAGCCGTCATGCGGAAACCAAAACCTGGGTTGATCACCAGACCCGCAGAAGCTTCCAAGGCCACAGCAATGCCAAGAGACTGAAACAAGGCCAGACCCAATGCACCGAAACGTGTGTACTGCGTGATCTTGCGACGACCAGATTCGCCTTCTTTTTTCAACTGCTCAAACGCAGGCAACACATAGCCCAACAGTTGCATGATGATCGATGCCGAAATGTACGGCATGATTCCCAAAGCAAATACAGTGAACCGGGACAGGGCCCCACCCGAGAACATGTTGAACAAGCTCAGAATACCGCCCTGCTGTCCTTTGAACAACTGCTGCAATTGCGCAGGATCAATACCAGGCACAGGAATGTGCGCGCCAACGCGATAGACCACCAACGCAAGCAATAAAAAGACTAGACGGCGACGCAAGTCACCGTACTGGCCTGTTTTGGCTGTTGTTTGAGCGCTGGTTACCACTTTAGACTTTCAACTTAAGCGATGGAACCGCCGGCCGCTTCAATAGCCGCCTTGGCACCTGCAGTTGCACCGATACCGGTCAACTTCACAGCTTTAGTCAGTTCACCTGTTTTGATGACTTTAACGACCTTGGTCATCTCGCCGATCAAGCCAGCTTGCTTTAATGTCAGCATGTCCACCTCGGCAGCACCCAACTGCTCAAGAGCAGTCAAAGTTACTTCAGCGTTGAATTGCAACAAATGTGATTTGAAGCCACGCTTAGGCAAGCGACGTTGCAAAGGCATTTGACCGCCCTCAAAACCCACTTTGTGGTAGCCACCCGAACGGGATTTTTGACCTTTGTGACCACGACCGGCGGTTTTACCCAGACCCGAACCGATACCACGGCCAACGCGACGTTTGGCGTGTTTAGCGCCGTCTGCGGATTTAATGCTATTGAGTTGCATCAGATTTCTCTCAGAGAACCTTGACCAGGTAGCTGATCTTGTTGATCATGCCGCGAACAGCAGGCGTATCCTGCAATTCGCTGACGCTATTGAGCTTGCGCAAACCCAGACCGCGCACTGTGTCGCGGTGAGATTGCTTGGTACCAATTGGGCTGCGCACCAATTGAACCTTGACTGTTGCTGCTTGTGTTGTCATTTTCTAACTCCAGATCAAGCGAAGATGTCTTCAACGCTCTTGCCGCGCTTAGCAGCAATCTCGGAAGCTGTCGTGCAATTGGACAAAGCGTCCAATGTGGCGCGAACCATGTTGTAGGGATTCGATGAACCATGGCTCTTTGCCACGATGTCAGTGATACCCACCACCTCAAATACAGCACGCATTGGGCCACCAGCAATGATGCCGGTCCCTTTGGGCGCTGGCGCCATCATCACGCGGGCAGCACCGTGGTGACCCAACACTGTGTGATGAATCGTGCCATTTTTGAGTGGAACTTTATTCAAGTTGCGGCGGGCCTCTTCCATCGCTTTTTGCACAGCAGCAGGCACTTCTTTCGACTTACCCTTGCCCATGCCGACTTTTCCGTCACCATCACCGACCACCGTCAATGCGGCGAAACCCAAAATACGTCCACCCTTGACCACTTTGGTCACGCGGTTGACCGCGATCATCTTTTCGCGCAGACCGTCTTCTGGACCGTCACCTTGCGGTTTTGCTGTAAATTTAGCCATTTAAAACTCCGATCCGTTTAGAACTGCAGGCCTGCTTCACGGGCTGCGTCGGCCAAAGCCTTGACACGGCCGTGATAGGCAAAACCTGCGCGGTCAAAAGCCACTTTTTCGACACCAGCAGCTTTGGCTTTTTCAGCAATGCGCTTGCCAACGATTTGTGCGGCATGGGCGTTGCCACCCTTGCCGGCCGCGCCGAGTTCCTTGCGGATGTCGGCTTCGGACGTCGATGCAGTTGCCAAAACTTTGGTACCGCAACCAGAAATAACGCTGGCGTAAATATGTAAATTGGTGCGGTTCACTGTCAAACGTGCCACGCCTTGCTGTGCAATGCGAATACGGGTTTGACGCGAACGACGCAGACGCTGCTCTTTTTTGGTCAACATGATGCAGCTCCTTATTTCTTCTTAGTCTCTTTGATCGTGATCTTCTCATCCGAATAACGGATGCCCTTGCCTTTGTAAGGCTCAGGAGGGCGAACAGCACGAATCTCAGCAGCAATTTGTCCCACACGTTGACGGTCGGCACCCTTGATCACGACTTCCGTCGGGGTCGGGGTAGCCACCGTGATACCCGCAGGCATATCGATGTTGACGGGGTGTGAGTAACCAACAGCCAAGTTCAGTTTGGCACCTGAGGCTGCGGCTTTGTAGCCCACACCCACCAGGGTCAGTTTTTTCTCGAAGCCTTTGGTGACACCTGTCACCATGTTGTTAACCAACTGGCGCAAGGTACCGCTCATCGCATTGGCTTCGCGAGAGTCATTGGCTGGAGCAAAACTCAGTTTGCCAGCATCGTTTGTGATCGTCACCAACATGCTGGCAGCCACTGACAAGACGCCACCGGCACCCTTGACATTGACTTGATCTTGTTTGATCGTTACATCCACGCCGGCGGGGATGGTGATGGGCATTTTTCCTATTCGGGACATTTTGTCTCTCCTGCGATTAAGCGACGTAGCACAACACTTCGCCACCGACACCGGTTGCGCGCGCTTTGCGGTCGGTCATCACACCTTGAGGTGTAGTGACAATCGCCACGCCAAGTCCGTTCTGAACTTGTGGAATGGCATCACGGCCTTTGTACACTCGCAAGCCAGGGCGGCTCACGCGCTCGATACGCTCGATAACCGGGCGTCCTGCGTAGTACTTCAGGGCAATTTCAAGCTCAGACTTGCCGTCCGCGGTCTTGACTTGGAAGCCGTCGATGTAACCTTCATCTTTCAGCACCTGTGCAATCGCCACTTTCACTTTGGAAGATGGGATGGACACGGTGGCCTTGGCCACCATTTGTGCGTTGCGGATGCGAGTCAGCAAATCGGCAATGGGATCACTCATGCTCATGTTGTTCTCTCCTGCCGAATTACCAGCTGGCCTTGGTCATGCCGGGAATGTTGCCCTGGAAGGCCAATTCACGAATCTTGGCGCGGCCCAGGCCGAATTGACGGAACGTACCACGTGGACGACCGGTGATTTCGCAGCGGTTGCGTTGACGCGTGGGGTTGGCGTTACGTGGAAGCTTTTGCAGACCCAGACGGGCTGCTGCGCGCTCTTCATCAGTGCGCTTGGCATCATTGGAAATGGCTTTCAATTCCGCATGCTTTGCTGCGTACTTGGCAACCAACCGGTCTCTTTTGAGCTCGCGCTCGATCAATGCTTGTTTAGCCACGTGCCACCTCAGTTCTTGAACGGGAAACGGAAGCCAGCGAGGAGCGCCTTGCACTCGTCGTCGGTCTTGGCCGTCGTGGTGATGCTGATATTGAGACCACGCAAGGCGTCTACCTTGTCATACTCAATTTCAGGGAAAATGATCTGCTCTTTCACGCCAACGTTGTAGTTGCCGCGACCATCAAAAGCACGACCAGAAATACCGCGGAAGTCACGAACACGGGGCAATGCCACGGTCACGAAACGGTCGAGGAACTCATACATCTGGACGCCGCGCAGCGTGACCATACAACCAATCGGCTGCATCTCACGGATTTTGAAACCGGCAATCGCTTTTTTAGCCTTGGTCACCACGGGGCGTTGACCCGCAATTTTCGTCAAGTCACTGACAGCGTGGTCCATGACCTTTTTGTCGGCCACCGCCTCAGACACACCCATGTTCAAGGTGATCTTGGTGATGCGAGGCACTTGCATAGGAGACTTGTAGCCAAATTTGGCCATCATCTCAGGGGCAACTTTTTCGCGATAGTGTTGTTGGAGTCGTGCCATGGTCATGCCACCTTGATTTCTTCGCCGCTCGACTTGTAAACGCGTACGCGCTTACCGTCAGCCTGCTGCTTGATACCCACGCGATCAGCCTTACCCGTGACGGCATTGAAAATGGCCACATTGGATTGGTGAATCGGCATGGTTTTTTCGATGATGCCGCCAGTTGTACCCTTCATAGGGTTAGGCTTGGCATGCTTTTTCACGAGGTTAATACCCTCGACAACCAAATGAGCGTCATCGGTGCGCTGGGCAACTTTGCCGCGCTTACCTTTGTCGCGTCCTGTGATGACGATCACGTCATCGCCTTTACGAATCTTATTCATGGGGCGCGTCCTTACAGCACTTCAGGGGCCAATGACACGATCTTCATGAACTTCTCGGTACGCAATTCACGCGTCACGGGTCCAAAGATACGAGTGCCAATGGGCTCCAGTTTGTTATTCAGCAACACCGCTGCATTGCCATCGAACTTGACAAGCGAACCATCACCACGGCGAATGCCCTTGGCCGTACGAACCACCACCGCACTGTAAATCTCGCCTTTTTTGACGCGACCACGCGGAGCTGCTTCCTTGATGCTCACCTTAATAATGTCGCCAACACTGGCATAGCGACGCTTAGAACCGCCGAGCACCTTAATGCACAGCACGGACTTTGCGCCGGTGTTGTCAGCAACATCCAACCGAGATTCTGTCTGGATCATTTCTATATTCCCAACTTGCATCCTTGAAGTTTGATTTTGCAATCGAACCGTACAGGATCAGTCTTGGGCCCGTCATCCACACCGCGAACCACTCGCAGCGCTTTGATTGGGCAGATAACCACGCTTTTTTTACAAGCGAAGCCCGCTAGTATGCCATCAAAAACAGACCTCGTCAACACCCATCTGGGTTTTTTTGTTTATTCACTCGATTTGAAGGGCGTGCGAACGTGTTTTTTTGACATCCAGCGACAATGCCCATGTCAAACAGCCTGTTTTCAGCCTTCCGACAGAAACAATGATTATTTTTTAATTCCCTCACCATGACCACAGCAATTGACTCTTTACATATCGCCTTCATTGGCGGCGGCAACATGGCCAGCGCCATCATTGGCGGGTTGCTTAAGCAAGGTCTTCAACCTCATCAAATTCAGGTGGTGGAGCCTTTTGCTGATACAGCACAGAAACTCAAGGACCAATTTGCCATCACGGTTTTACCGGCCGCTACTCAGGCCTTAACACAGGCTGATTTGATGGTGTGGGCTGTTAAACCTCAGGTCTTCAAAGAGGCCGCTGAAGCCGTCCAACCCTTCGCTTCCAAAGCACTGCATTTGTCAGTCGCAGCAGGCATTCGCACGGACAGCATTGCGGCCTGGCTTAAGAGCACGCGGGTAGTTCGTTGTATGCCTAATACACCCGCATTGGTCGGCAAAGGCATGACCGCTTTGTTTGCGCTGGCTCAGGTCTCTGAACAAGAAAAATCCTTGGTACAGCACATCATCGGCACTACCGGGGAATTCATGTGGGTGAACGCAGAAAAGCAACTTGACGCCGTGACCGCTTTGTCTGGCTCAGGCCCTGCCTATGTGTTCTATTTTCTCGAAGCAATGACACAGGCTGGCGTGGGCATGGGCCTGAGTGCTGAGCAGGCTTACCGCTTGGCTGTAGCCACCTTTGCCGGGGCTTCTGAGCTGGCTCGCGCCTCAGACGAATCCGCCGAGGTGCTGCGACAACGCGTCACCTCTAAAGGCGGCACCACTTACGCGGCCATCACGTCGATGGAGAATTCAGGCATCAAAACGGCTTTTATCGCTGCCATGCAGGCGGCTGAACAACGTGCAGGCGAATTGGGCGACGAATACGGGAAAACCTGATGTCGTGCGCAGTGGTGATGCGCAGTGATTCAAGGTGTCAAACCCAGCGCCACCCCCACAAAAACCGTCAAACCCAGCCAATGGTTCATTCGGAAAGCTTTGAAACAACCTTCTCGGGTACGGTGACGAATCAGGGTGAAGTGCCAGATCACTTGAAGCAGCGCGATAACGCCAGCAACCGCAGTCGCAACACCTTGGATGCGGTCGCCCAATGCCCAAGCCCATATCCCCAAATATGCCATATAAAAGCCCATGATGGCGGGCATGTCCTTGTCACCCAAGGTGATGGCTGAGGTCTTCATGCCTATGCGCAGATCGTCGTCTCGGTCCACCATCGCGTACTCCGTGTCATAGGCCAGGACCCAAAATAAATTCCCCAGCAACAGAACCCACGCCAGCAAGGGCACCTCGCTTTGCACCGCCGCAAAGGCCATGGGAATGCCAAAGCTGAAGGCAATACCCAGTACGGCTTGAGGCATCGAAACAACCCGCTTGGCATACGGATAGACCACCGCTGTCGCAAGAGCCGCAAACGACCACATCACTGCCGTGCGGTTGATGGTCAGCACCAAGCAAAATGCCAGCATCGCCAAGACGGCCCCCAAAACCAAAGCCTCCTTGACCGCTAAACGCCCGCTGGTGACGGGTCGCTCGGCGGTGCGTTTAACGTGCCTGTCAAAGTTGCGATCGGCCACATCGTTCAAGCAACAGCCTGCACTGCGCATCAAGATGGTGCCCAAGGTAAAAACAGTCACCAAATGCCAACCTGGAAACCCCCCTGCGGCAACCCACAAAGCAGCCAAAGAGGGCCAGAGAAGCAGCAACCAACCTGCAGGACGATTCCATCGAATCAGGTCCAAATACAAGCGAATTTTTTCACGCATCAATGTGAGGTTCATGACAGTCGTTTAACGCCTGGCAAGGGACATGCATAAATGGCATTGCGCAATGCCGCCACGGCTTCATAACGGGTAAAACTACGTCGCCAAGCCAACACCACTCTGCGCGAAGGAGGCGCCCCGCCTGCCGCATCGGCGATCGGCAAGTACTTGACGTAGGCATCTTCATTTTGACGTTGTGGCTTGTCTTGCAAAGCAGCTTGCGGCACCGACAATCGAGGCACCAGCGTCACCCCCATTCCTGCAGCCACCATGTGGCGGATGGTCTCCAATGAAGAGCCTTCAAAACTTTTTCGAATGCCTTCCGCGTGACTGGAAAACCGTGCGAACTCAGGACAAACTTCCAACACGTGATCGCGAAAACAATGTCCGGTTCCCAGCAACAACATGGTCTCGTTCTTTAATTGTTCTGCAGTCACAGAAGTTTGCTTGGCCAAAGGGTGTCCCATCGGTACAGCGGCCATGAAAGGCTCATCATACAAAGGCGCAATCGCCAAACCGGTCTCAGGAAAGGGTTCGGCTAACACCGCGCAATCGGTCTCGCCCGTGCGCAGCATTTCAAGTAATTTAACCGTGAAATTTTCTTGCAACATCAAGGGCATCTGAGGGGCCTGCGCAATCACTTGTTTAACCAGACTGGGCAATAGATAGGGGCCAATGGTGTAGATCAACCCCAATCGCAGAGTACCGGCCAAAGGGTCTTTGCCTCGTTTGGCAATTTCCTTGATCTGCGCTGCTTGCTCCAACACACTTTGCGCTTGCTCGATGATCTCTTGGCCCAAAGGCGTCACCGTTACTTCATTGGCGCTGCGCTCAAAAATCTTGAGTTCCAGTTCTTCTTCAAGCTTTTTGATGGCCACGGACAAGGTAGGCTGCGACACGAAACACGCTTCAGCCGCTTTGCCGAAGTGTTTCTCGCGGGCTACTGCCACGATGTATTTGAGTTCAGTCAGGGTCACGTTGCGGGTTCTCTTTCAGGCTTTCAGATATTCCGATTTTCCACCCAACCAACGGGCGATGTGCCGCAAAGCCAAATGGGCGTGTCGGTCCAACATGTCAGGGGCCAGTGCTTTGGCCCACTCCAGCAAATGCGTGTCGGTGCTGAGGTCCGCGAATCGCAACAAGGGGGCACCGGATTGTCGGGCACCCAGAAACTCTCCCGGCCCCCGGATTTCCAGATCCCGCCGGGCAATTTCAAAGCCATCGTTGGTGTCCACCATGGCCCGCAGGCGCTCGCGGGCAGTCTCGCTCAAGCGACCGCCATCGGGTGTGCCAAACAACAACACACAAGCCGAAGCCGCCGCGCCGCGCCCGACCCGACCGCGCAACTGGTGGAGCTGACTCAAGCCAAAGCGCTCTGCATGTTCAATCACCATCAAGGACGCATTGGGCACGTCCACACCCACTTCGATCACGGTGGTGCTGACCAACACCCCCATGACGCCGCTGGTGAACAAGTCCATTACCGCTTTTTTCTCGGCCACCGGCATGCGCGAGTGCAACAAACCCACCATCACGCCAGGCAATGCGTCGCTCAAGTCGGCATGGGTTTGGGTCGCGTTGGTCAGGTCCAGCGCCTCGCTTTCTTCAATCAAAGGGCACACCCAATACACCTGACGGCCTTGCGACAACTGGGCTCCGATACGCTCAACCACTTCGTCGCGGCGGCTGTCCGACACGACCTTGGTCACCACGGGTGTGCGTCCCGGCGGCAGCTCGTCGATGACCGACACGTCCAGGTCCGCGTAGTAACTCATGGCCAAGGTGCGCGGGATCGGTGTGGCCGTCATCATCAGCATGTGCGGCTCCATGCCGTCTTCCTGCATCTTGCCGCGCAAAGCCAGTCTTTGCGCCACACCAAAGCGGTGCTGCTCGTCAATGACTGCCAGCCCCAGATTTTTGAATTGCACGTGGTCTTGAATGATGGCATGCGTGCCCACCACCAAGGCCGCCTCACCGCTGGCCACCAGGGCCAGCATGGCCGTGCGCTCTTTTTTCTTTTGGCTGCCGGTCAGCCAAGCCACCGTGATGCCCAAGGGCTCGAGCCAGCCAACCAATTTGCCAAAGTGCTGACTGGCCAAAATTTCAGTCGGGGCCATCAATGCACATTGCCAGCCGGCATCGATACCCACCATCGCCGCCAGCGCAGCCACCACGGTTTTACCGGCGCCCACATCGCCTTGAAGCAAGCGGTGCATGGGCACGGCGCGGGCCAAATCAAATGCTATTTCTTCGCCCACCCGCTGCTGCGCCGCAGTCAGGCTAAACGGCAGGGTCGCCAGCAATTGGTCGCGCAAGCCTTGAGGTCGTGGCACCAGCCGAGGCGCGCGCAAGCGATCGCGTTCGCGCTTGGCGGTGAGCTGCGAAAGTTGCTGGGCCAGCAACTCCTCTACCTTCAGGCGAATCCAGGCGGGGTGACTGCGGTCTTCCAGCTCGGCCATCGACACATCGGGCGTCGGGTGGTGCAAAAACTGCAAACTGGCCCGCAAGTCCCAAGCGCCTCGGGGGTCGGGCCAGTGCAAGCCCAACGGTAAGGCGGGCGGCAAGGTCTCGGACACATCAGCGTGATTCAAGCCCGTGATCACTGCGCGGCGCAAATAGGTTTGTGGAAAGCCAGCCACCGTCGGGTAAACAGGTGTCAACGCGCCCGGCAGCTCGCCGCCTGCTGCTTTGAACGTGGGGTGCATCATGGTCAAGCCCATGAAACCGCCGCGCATCTCACCACGAAAACGCAGGCGGTTGCCCACGGCCAACGCCTTTTGATGAGAGGGATAGAAACTGAAGAACCGCAAGACACAGGTGTCCGAACCATCGTCCACCGTCACCAACAACTGTCTGCGGGGCTTGAAGGCGATGTCGCACACCGTCACTGTGGCTTCAATCTGCACCATGTCGCCTTCTCGCGCATCGCGCAGTTTGACAATCCGCGTCTCATCTTCGTAGCGCAAAGGCAAATGCAGTGCCAGATCAATGTCACGGTGCAAGCCCAGCTTGCGCAACGCCTTTTGGGGCGCTGACAAGGCTTTGGTGGGGGTCGGGGCAACCGGGGACTTGGGCATGAAGTGATTGTGCACGCAGGGACAGGTGCAGAATCTGCGACTGCCCATTAAAATAGTTTGAAATCCTTAGAGAAAACCCGTTTTGCACCTTTTGCTCTGGTCACAGTTTATTACCCGTTCTGTCCGAAGCGATGAACCTTTGTTATGGATGCGCTGCAGTCTGCTATGCAGTCTTTACACGGCCATCCTGTTCCATCTTCCCCTTGATGCAGCCGTACAGAATCATGGCAATCCCTCGACATCAGCCACTGCAGCGAGCAATATCAGCATCTGCGACGTTCTGGTACCGCGCTTGCCCAATGTCAAAACACGGCTGTGCATGAACGCTGAGTTGCAGCCCACAGAGGGGAAATCAGTCCAGGGACGCGTCATTTTTTCCCGCGATATCACGGCCGCAAGCCCGCAATTGCGCATACTCGTCATAGGCGGTATCCATGGGGATGAAAAGTCCTCCGGATCGTTGGTGTTGCATTGGATCCAGCATGCCAATGAAACCCCCTCCAATGCCATTTGGCGCTTCATCCCGGTGCTGAATCCGGATGGATTAGTGGCCAAACCGGCGCGAAGAACGAATGCGCATGGCGTGGACTTGAATCGCAACTTCCCAACGCCCCAATGGGCCAAAGAAGCTAAGTTTTACTGGGAAACCCGCACGCGCCGCGACCCTCGGCGCTGGCCAGGCCCCAAACCTTTGTCAGAACCTGAATCTCGTTTTTTGCACAGCGAGCTTGAGAATTTCAAACCTGATTTGATTGTCAGTATCCATGCCCCTTATGGGCTGCTGGACTACGATGGTCCCAGCGCACCGCCGCCTAAATTAGGGCGTTTGTTTCTGGACCAAGTGGGCATTTTTCCGGGCAGTCTGGGCAACTACGCCGGCGTGAACAAAGGTGTTCCCGTGGTGACCATCGAATTGCCCAACGCCTTGCTCACCCCGACCGATGCCGAAATGCGGCAAATGTGGATTGATTTGCTGCGATGGGTGAACGAGCGGGTCAAACCCAGCGCGGCCACCACCCAGTCCTTGCGCACTCAATAATGCCACCACTGACACTCTGAGAAAATAGCCGTTTTCCACTTGGCACGGGTCTGTCCGACCCTCAAGACCTATGCAGTTGACAGAAACACCCTCACGTTCATTCACGCTCAGCGATTTCGACTTTGCGCTGCCCCCTGAACTGATCGCGCAGCACCCCGCCTCAGAGCGAAGCGGTTCCCGCTTGCTAGACGGCTCATCACCCGCGGTTGTTGATCGCATCTTTCGTGAACTGCCCCAACTGCTCAATCGGGGCGATTTGCTGGTCTTCAACGACACCAAGGTCATCAAAGCACGGATCTTTGGTGAAAAGGCTTCCGGCGGCAAATTGGAGCTGCTGATTGAACGTGTATTGCCCGGCCACCAGGTGGTCGCACACATGAAAGTCAGCAAAAAGCCCCTGCTGGGCGGCAAGATGCACATGGCGGGCGGTGCCCACAATGGAGGTTTTGATGCCGTTCTGATCGGCCGCTGGCCTGATGAAAATGGCCAACTGTTTCATCTGCAACTGAACGAAGAACCCCACGCGGTGATGGAAAAGCACGGCGTGGTGCCACTACCGCCTTATATTGAGCGCCCTGCCGGCGCGATAGATCACGCCGACAGCGCAGAAGATGCGCAACGCTACCAGACCGTGTTCGCGCGGGTCCCAGGCGCCGTGGCTGCACCCACCGCAGCACTGCATTTTGACGACAGCTTACTGGCTGCTATCGAAGCCCGTGGCGTGCAACGCGCCAGCGTGACCTTGCATGTGGGCGCGGGCACCTTTCAGCCCGTCAAAACCGAAAACATTGCCGAGCACACCATGCACCGCGAGTGGTACGAGGTACCCGAGACCACCCAGCAAGCCATTGCCGAGTGCAAGGCACGGGGCGGCCAAGTGGTCGCGGTAGGCACGACCACGGTGCGCACATTGGAGTCGTGGGCGCAATCGGGTCAGGCCAGTGGCGATACGCAGATCTTCATCACACCGGGCTTTGAGTTCCAAGTGGTGGACCGCCTGATCACCAACTTTCACCTGCCCAAAAGCACGTTGATGATGTTGGTGAGCGCCTTTGCGGGCTACACGCACATCATGGGTTTGTACCGGCACGCGATTGCCAACCGTTACCGGTTCTTCAGCTATGGTGATGCGATGCTGCTGACACGCACAAGAATGAAATGAGCGAGCCAGACACAGGTTGCATTACAATTGCACTGCAATTGAAAGCTTTCAAGATGAAATCCGCAACACTCCCAGCGCTGCGTGTCAGCCCTGATCTGAGGCAAGCTGCCGAAAAAGCACTTCGCCCCAATGAAACCATTTCCAAGCTGATGGAAGCATCTCTGGAAAGGTTCATTGCACACCGTGCGGCAGAAGACGAGTTCATCGCCCGCGGGCTTCGCTCAGCCGCAGAAGCCCGCCAAACTCAGATCTACTTTTCAGCAGATGACGTGTTGCAGGAATTGAAAAGCAAGCTGGTCAAAGCAAAGTCTTCTGCGCCCTGAACTGGACCGGACTCGACCATGAATGAGTTTCAAGTCCGCTTCACTGAGAAAGCCAAATCCGATCTGAACCGGCTTTATAAGTTCCTTTTAGAATTTGACATTCATACCGCCGAACGCGCATTTCAAGCCATTGAAGATGGTTTGGGGTTTCTTCGCAAATCACCCTTTTCGTGTCGTAAAGCTGCAGACGGCGCGCACGGCCCGCTGCTCAGAGAACTGATTATTCCGTTCGGGGCCTCAGGCTATCTGGCACTTTTCGAAATCGAGGACGCTCACACGGTCACCATCCTCGCATTACGACATCAGCGCGAAGACGACTTCCACTGAAAGAAATTACTTCCAGCAGGCATCAGCCCAGCTGAAGAAACACCCGCCCACCTTCCATCTTGACCGGCCAAGACTTAACGGGCTCCGTGGCCGGGCCGCAGGCCACTGAACCATCACGCAGGCTGAACTGCGCTTGATGAAACGGGCACTCCACGTTGTGGCCTTCGACAAAGCCATCGCACAGCTTGGCGTTGCCATGGGTGCACAGGTTGTTGATGGCAAACACTTCGCCATCCACGATGAACAGGGCAATGTCTTGCCCCTCATGGGCCACGGCAATGCCTGCGCCTTCAAACAAATCGGCCTCGGCGGCCACGTCAGTCCAGTTGCTCATTGCTTTCTTTCGCTGTGTTTTTTTGTAGGAGCCAGCCTGCTGGCGATTTCTTAAAGGCAAGCTGTAAAAATCGCCAGCAGGGCTGGCTCCCACGCATACTGATCCGGGTCAGATCGGGTAAATGATGGAGTTGGGGATCATTTCGCTGTCAAAGATGCACAGGCGCTCAGCAAATTTAAGGCCTTCAGGCGTGTGCACGATGGTGTCAATATAGCGGCCTACATTGAAGACCGTGCTGGCCTTGTCGAGTTTGGTGCGAAACACCGCGTAGTTGGCCTCTGCGTGGATGCGGCCCTCTTCGACCTTGCGCACTACGGGTGCCCCCACAACGTGCCTTTGGTAATAGGGGTCGTGGTACAGCGTTTCCTTGATGCCATACACACGGTCTTTGAGCATGCCCTTGCTGTTGAACGACAAGGTGCACAGCGGGAATCCGCGTTCAAAGTTTTCACGCGGCTGTAGCTTGTACACGCACTGCTCGGTGAAAAATTCAGGCCACAAATCCCAGTTGCCGCTGTCTACGGCCAGAGCGTAATCGGCATACAACTGGGTCATGGCCAGATGGGTTTCAAAGTTCACCATGGTCATGTTGCTCATGCCTCCATCACTTTGCGCCAATAGGCGTACATGCCGCGAATCAGCGTCTCGGTCACCATGTGGTCGGTCTCCCCCACATCGCGCCCGCCCAATTCGACCAGCATGCGGTGCTCGGGTTTGGACTCGAATGCCTGTTGCGAGAACTCGATCACTTCGCCATCATCGGCACTCACAAATCCGGCCGGTCCAAACAGGTTGGACTGGCGCAGGCGGCGCTCGTGCATGTCGGGCGCATCGTCTTCAAAGCCGAAGTGCGTCCAGACAAAGTCGAAAGCGCCATGCCCATCGGGTTGAATGTGCCGCGTGGACACGCTGTTGACCTGCTGCTGAAAAATCACACTCGGGAACAGCGTCATCATCACCGCCGTGGGCACCTGCTCGCCCAGTCGCCACCAGTCTTCGGGCACGATGTCCAGAAAGCTCGGGTCGTTGAGCTGCATGCTCTCTTTGAAGCTGCTGACCTGCGTGACCTGCGACGCCGCGCCCGTGGCCTGGCCCGCACTGCCGCGGGTCGAGATCATGGCGGCGTGACGATGATGCGCGTCCATGCGCAACTCGCTCTTGTTATCGGCACGCCAAAGGCCAAAGGTCACAAACCAGGTGTGCAGCAAACCTGGGTGATACGGGTCCTTGATGTTTTCTTGCATCAGCTTCCAGTTGCCCGGAATGCGCTGGCGGTTGTAGCCCAGCACCTCCAGCTTACGGCCATTGAACAGGCGGTCAAAGTAGGTGAGGATGGTCGGGCCCATGAAGTCTTCAAGCGACTCCACGTTGTGGTCAAACGACGCGAACACCACGCCGCCCCGTGTGGCCACCTTCAGGGGCGTAAGGCCATGGTCCTTGGGGTCAAAGTCGGCGGGCATGCCGCCATTGACCTTACCGTCTTGACGCACACCGCGCCTGAACGGCACGCCCTGCAAATCGCCTTGGAGCGTGTAGCTCCACTGGTGGTAAGGACAGACAAACTCTTTTTTGTTGCCATGGCGCTCGCGGCAAAACTGCATGCCGCGGTGCGCACAGACGTTTTCAACCACATGGATTTGGCCGTCGCTTGCGCGCGTCATGATGACTGATCGCTCGCCCACCACGGTGCGCTTGAAATCGCCCACGTTCGGAATCTCGGCCTCCAAGCCCACATAGCT